>CAMKEM010000001.1 GCA_946411565.1 uncultured Prevotellaceae bacterium
AGTTAAAAACAGCTTGCTGTTTGCCATATAGGCAATTCGTCGAACTCACGTTAAATAGAAGGTTCAATAATAGCATAAAAAAAATCCCAATAAAAAAGTGAGGCATTCGAAAGAATGCCTCACTTATGTTTTTGCTGTGAGCTAAAGATTACTCTGCAGCAGCCTCTTCAGCTGGAGCCTCTGCTGTTGCAGCAGCCTCTGCCTCAGCCTTTGCAGCCTCAGCAGCAGCCTTCTTGTCAGCTACCTTCTTAGCGATTGCCTCGTTAACCTTCTTCTCAGCCTCGAGAGCAGCAGCAACTGCCTTCTTCTTAGCGTCAGCGAGATTAGCCTTTACAGCCTCAATGCCCTTAGCCTTGTCAGCCTTCCAAGCATCGAACTTCTTCTGAGCCTCTTCCTCAGAGAATGCGCCCTTCTTAACACCACCCTTGAGGTGCTTCATAAGATAAACGCCTTCCTTTGAAAGGATGTTACGTACGGTGTCAGTTGGCTGAGCACCGCACTCTACCCAGTAAAGTGCCTTCTCAAAATTCAAATCTACTGTGGCAGGATTGGTGTTTGGATTGTAAGTACCAATCTTCTCAGTAAATTTACCATCACGTGGAGCTCTTGCGTCAGCGATAACGATGCTGTAAAAAGCGTAGCTCTTACGACCACCGCGCTGCAGTCTGATTTTTGTTGCCATTTTTTTGTAAAAATTTGTTTGTTAGAAATGAATTTTATGCCTCTAACTCGTAAAGGCGGGTGCAAAGTTACTAATTTTCTGCGAGATACGAACATTTTACATGAACCAAATAGCAAAATATTAATAAATATTAACCAAAATCAAAAGTCGGGAATGGCATTTTATTAGCAAATGCAAGTTATCATAACTTAAACATCATTAATTCCTGATGAATTTGAATGATAGCTCGGAAATTATTTCTAATTTTGCCGAACATTCGAAAAATAGAACTATAAAACAAGATAAAAAAAATGAAACACTATCTATTCAGAATAGCACTTTTATGCGTGTTACAAACTTTTATTCTCACACAACTCCACGCCCAGTTTTGTATTGTAGATGCCGAGGACGGAAAGCCGTTAGCTGGCGTGTATCTATATGACGAGAACACGAATTGTATTGCAGTAAGCGACAAGAACGGCAAGGTAGGAAAGCTATCGGGCAAGGTTACGGCAAGTCTTATGGGCTATGAGGCTGTTACAGTTGATGCCTCTACCTTCACAGGCAAGATTGAATTGAAATCCAAGTGGACTGACCTGCCCGAATTGGTTGTAAAAAAGAAGGATTATGCCAAGATGACGGGCGTGTTCCGTGATATTTTCCGTAATAACGGTTCAACGGTGATCTACCGTGAGGGTATCGCGGATTACTATTTTAGCAAGAAAAAGCAAAAGTTCATCCGTAGAGTACGTGCTTGTCGTCAATGGGAGTTGGCAGACATCCGTAAGCTCTCTACAAAAGAGCTTGCCACCAAGGGCATTTCGCTTTGGTTTTCCGGATCAACAGACCTATCGAAAACCCATTTCCTTAAAAACACAGAGGAAACAGGAAGCAAAGGCGACACCACCACCTACAAAACAAAATACAAAGGTAAGGAAGTGGAAAATGCTATTATGAGGATAAAGATGCCAAAGCTGGGATTAATGCGCGATGTTACTGACAATTCAAAATTCCTAAAGAACGACACATCCAAATTCTGGGGTAGCCTATACATCACCAAGCAGAACATTAGCGACTGGACAATGCGCGATGAATCAAGCGACACATTAAGTATTTCATCAATAATTGCCACCCACAAAATCTTTGTCGGAGATTTTCAGTATGACAAGGAGTCAGAGCCAATAGGCATTAATGCGATAAAGGATTTTATCGTTACTGGCATAGAATTTCTTACCGATAAAGAGGCAAAGGCAGAAATGAAAGAAAAGAAGATCGAGCATGATTTCAAGATGCCAGACATCTTGCCAGAGATAAATTTCAATAGGGAAAAAGAAACGAAGAATCTTGTAGAAGCCGATTTCTGGGAGCATTAGCCTTTGCCTTCAATATGAGTCCACACTAAACTCGATTTAAGTCCACAAATACGCCAATATTGAAGATGGGACTTACAACGGACCTGTAACGGACCTACAACGGACCTACTTGTGGTTCAGAAAGAATTATGCCCTTATCCATAAGGAAAGAGTCGAGTTTTACTACTCCCTTTTCCGTACAAATGCCACGCAAGAGGGTACATACGAAACTGACGAACAATTCGCGCATGTCATACTGGGCATACTCTTCTTGTGTGCGGAAGATTAAAGAGAATTGACGACCTACCTTGCAAACAAACTCATAGTTTACCTCTGGACGGAAATACCCTTCCTCTATACCACGAGCAAAGACTTCCATTGTTTTCTCCAGATTGCGATTCTCTATGTCACGGAATTCATCCGTAAGACCTGAATAGAATTTCAAATCCTTGAAGAACAAAGGATTAGTTTTAGAATAACGTTCTGTCTGTATTCTGAAATGCTCAATGATAAGATCCATCACATCGTTATTCTGTTCCTTGAACTTCTCAATAACGGCATGATGCTCTTCCATTGCCAGTCTGAGTACATCAATAAGCAACGCCTCCTTGTTCTGGTAGGTCTCGTAAAGGGTGCGCTTACTCATCTTGAGAGAAGATGCAAGATCGTCCATCTTCACGGCACGAATGCCATGAAGACGGAAAGCCTCACGCGCCATTGGCAATATGGTGGCTTTCAGTTGTTGACGACGATCTAATATCTCCATATTATCTTTTCTTTTTAGAATGGGAGATCATCCGCAGATTCACCAGCAGCCTCTTGCTGTGGAGGGAATGGTGCAGCAGGATTTGCATCAGCAGCAGGAGCAACAGAAGCCTGAATTGGGGCTGCCTGAGGCTGAGCTATAGGAGCAGCATTAGGATCAACCTGACGAACATCGAAAGCACGAATATCGTTAAACCAACGACCGTTCCACTCATGAGCATCAACGTCGAAAGCAACGAGGACAGTCTGACCAACCTGAATATTATAACGCTGAAGACGGTCTGCGCCGAATACGCTGAATGCCATATGACGTGGGTACTGGCCTTCCTGATACTCAATTACGAACTCCTGTGACTTCCATTCGCCACGGGCACTTACGCCACTACGCTCAGGAAGAGCTGCTATTACTTTACCTTGTAATTCCATTTTATTTTTGTGATAATTTGATTTTATATGCTGTTTTCGTCGGCGAAATTACTAAAATATTTTTAAAATCAATAATTTTATTGGGAATATTTTTCCAAATAACACAAAAGTTTTGTATCTTTGTAGGCAATTTAACATATGTTGTATAACAAGAAAACAAAAACAAATCATACAAGACTATGAGATTTTCAATTTCAAGCACAGCTCTAAGCAGCAAACTAAACATTCTGAGCAAAGTTATCAGTCCTAAGAACAGCATCAGCATACTTGAATGTTTCCTCTTTGAGGTGCAGGACGGGAAACTCATACTTACCGCTTCAGACAACGCTAATATGATGAAATGCACCGTTGACCTAAACGAATATGACAGCAACGGATCATTCTGCGTACCTAATAGAATCATGCTAACTTCCGTTAAGGAACTCGCTGACCAGCCACTCGTTTTTGACGTGAACATGGACGATTGCAGCATCCAGATGAGCTACCTGAACGGTTCATATAAGATTTTCGGACAGAAAGCCGATGAGTACCCACGCCTCAAGGGACTTGAGGGCGAGGCTACCTCAATAACAGTTCCTGCCGAGGTTCTTGCCAACAACATCAACCGCACAATCTTTGCAACAGCACAGGATGAGCTGAGAATGGTGATGAACGGTCTCTACTTCGACCTCAAGGAAGACTATATGGCTATCGTTGCATCTGATGGTCACAAGCTCGTAAGAAACCGCATCTACAGCTGCAAGACTGAGATTCCTGCATCTTTCATTCTTCCAAAGAAGCCTGCAAATCTGCTCCGCTCTGTACTCGGTTCTGACGGTTCTGACGTTACAATCAGTTTCAACCAGACAAATGCCGAGATTCACTTCTCTGACGGTTTGCTTTCATGCCGACTCATCGAGGGCAGATACCCTAACTACAATAGCGTTATCCCACAGGACAACCCTAACACCCTGACACTTGACCGCAAGGCTCTCATCAGCGCAATGCGAAGAGTAATGCCATTCGCAAGCGAGAGCACTCAGCTCATCAAGCTTCGTCTGGAATACAACAACCTCGAAATCAACGCAGAGGATCACGATTTCGCAACAAGTGCACGCGAGACAATAGCATGTGAATATGGCGGTATGCCTATGAGCATCGGTTTCAAGGGCGGAGCTTTGTACGAAATCTGCAACAACATTTCTTCTGACGACATCGTGATTGAGCTTGCAGATCCAGGCAGAGCCGGTCTTATCAGTCCTGCTGAGCAGCCAGAGGGTGAGGATATTCTTATGTTGATCATGCCAATGCTTCTTAACGAATAAACTGGCATGAAACTAAACTTGACTAAGCCTCTCATCATCTTTGATCTTGAGACTACAGGACTTGACATCAGCAAGGATCGTATCATCCAGATTTCATATATCAAGGCTATGCCTGACGGTACGGAAAAGCGTGCAAACTACATGGTTAATCCAGAATGCAAGCTACCTGCCATCATCACCGAACTGACAAGCATTACCGATGAGATGCTGGCTGACAAGCCAACATTCAAGGAACTTTCAGGAACACTCGTCAAGGACTTTGAGGGCTGCGACTTTGCAGGTTTCAACTCAAACAGATTCGACGTGCCAATGCTTGCAGAGGAACTGCTGCGTGCTGGTCAGTCGTTCGATTTCTCCAAGTGCAGACTTATCGACGTGCAGACAATCTTCCATAAGATGGAGCGCCGAAACCTTGCAGCCGCCTATAAGTTCTACTGCGGTAGAAAGATGGAGGATGACTTTCAGGCACACCTCGCAGATCAGGACACAGAGGCTACTTGGAAGGTACTTCAAGCACAGCTCGATATGTATGCTCCTGACAAGCAGGAAGAGGAAGAGCGCCGACTGGAGAACGATATGGATGTGCTCAACGAGTTCTCACGCCAGAATGACAACGTGGATTTCGCTGGCAGAATGGTGTGGGGCGACTTGAAAGGCCCTGACGGCAAGCCACTCATGGACAAGAACGGTAAGCCAAGAAAGCAAGAGCTATTCAATTTCGGCAAATACAAAGGTATGGCAGTAGCCGATGTACTTCGTCGTGATCCTGGCTATTACTCTTGGATGATAAATGGCGATTTCCCTCTTGAAACCAAGCAATGGATGACAAGGATAAAGATGCGCGAGATCTATACAGTAAAGAATTAAAAGTGCGTTTCAATACACATCATAACATTATCACTATCCGTACCATCGCAGTTATTGCGATGGTATGGTTGTGTAATGCCTTTTCGTCTGCTCAGGAGTTCAGGGCTAAGTTCACCATAAACCATAATGCCGTTCAGATAGCCGATCAAGGCATTTTTGACAAACTGAAGGAAACTCTTGAGGAGTTTTTCAATAACCGCCAATGGACAAATCTTCAGTTCAAGGAGAATGAACGCATTACGGCGAACTTCAACCTCAAAATACAGAAATTCTCGCAAGAGACAAACACCTGGGGATGTGTTGCTACCATTCAGGCTATCCGCCCAGTATATAACAGTAGCTACACAACGACGATCTACAACAATACTGACCAGAACTTCAATTTCCAGTTCTCGCAGTTTGACCAGATAGAGTTCAACGAAGAGAACATCGACAATCAGTTGACTGCCCTTCTCGCCTATTATGCCTATCTCATCATCGGACTTGATCTTGACACCTTCGCTCCTAATGGCGGTGAAGAGGTTCTGCAAAGATGTATGAACCTTACAAACAACGCACAGAATCTTGACTACCCAGGTTGGAAGGCCTTCGAAGATTCAAGAAACCGATTTGCCATAATAAATGACTATCTCGATGGAGCTATGGCACCTTTCCGTCAGTTGCAGTACAACTACTACCGCAAGGGACTCGACGAGATGGCAAACAACGTGGAAAGAGGTCGCACGGAGATAACAACAGCCATAGAGGAGAATCTGAAGAAGGCGCACGAAGACCGCCCTCTCTCCATGCTCCCACAGATATGGACAGACTATAAGAAAGAAGAACTTGCAAACATCTACAAGGGCAAGGGTACGCAGAAAGAGAAGGAATCTGTGTATGACATTCTCTTCAGTATCAATGCCTCACAAAACAATACGTGGGAGAAGATAAAACAATAATTCAATGCTTAAAGAATTACATATCAGGAATTTCGCTCTTATCGACTCGCTCGACATCGATTTCGAGTCGGGTTTCTCCGTCATAACAGGTGAAACGGGGGCAGGTAAGAGTATCGTGCTTGGTGCTATCGGCTTGCTCATGGGACAGCGTGCCGACACAAAAGCAATAAAGACAGGCGAACAGAAATGTAGCATTGAGGCTCATTTCAATCTCTCTGCCTACGACATGCAGGAGTGGTTTGATGAGAATGAGATAGACTTTGACGCTGACGACTGCATCATCCGTCGCGAACTGACCGCATCGGGTAAGAGCCGCGGTTTCATCAACGACACCCCCGCAACGGTTCATCAGATGAAGGAACTGGGTGAGATGCTTATGGACGTTCACTCTCAGCATCAGAACCTCCTGTTACAGAAAGAGGATTTCCAACTGAATACCGTTGACATCATCGCGAACAATGTAAAAGAGCGTGTGGAATACACTAAGGTCTTCCGTGAACTCCATGCAGTGGAAAAGGCCCTTGCCGAACTCAAGGAAAGCATTTCATCAAACCAGAAGAACGAGGATTTCATGCGCTTCCAGTTAGACGAACTGACGGCAGCCAACCTTGTGGATGGCGAACAGGAAGAACTGGAACAGGAACAGGAGAGCGCATCGCACACAGAGGACATCAAGTCTGCCCTCTATGAAGCCGACACTCTTCTTAACGGTGACAACAACGACATCATCAGTAACTTAAAGCAGGTTTGCAGCAGTATCGACAGCATTACGAGGGTTTTCCCACAGGTTAATGAGCTGTCCGAAAGACTGGAGAGTGCCTACATCGAGATAAAGGATATTGCCTCAGACATCAGTAATGCTCTTGATGATGTGGAGTTCGACCCAGCAAGACTGGAATACATCAACAACCGTCTCGACACTTTCTACTCTCTCGAAAAGAAATATCAAAAGGATTCTATTGCAGAACTGATAGAAGAGCGTGACCGTCTGCAACAGGCTATTGACGCAATAGATAATTCCGATGAGGAACTGAAAGAGCAGACCGCCAAGGTTGCTGCTCTCCAGAAGAAAGCCCAGCAACTTGCAGATGTTCTCACAAAGACACGCACCAAGGCAGCAAAGACCGTAGAAGAGGAGATCCACAAGCGACTCACGGCACTCGGAATGCCAAACGTACAGTTTGCCGTGGAGCTTACCACGAACAAGACCGACAACTCTTCACATCTGACCAAAGATGGTCAGGATAAGATCGCGTTCATGTTCTCTGCCAACAAAGGTATGGCTTTACGTCCTGTCTCTCAGGTTGCATCAGGCGGTGAGATAGCCCGTGTCATGCTCTCGCTGAAAGCTATGATTAGCGGTGCCGTCAAGCTCCCAACCATCATCTTCGACGAGATTGATACTGGTGTCAGCGGTAAGATAGCCGAGAAGATGGCAGATATAATGAAGGAGATGGGTGAAGCCAACCGTCAGGTAATAAGCATCACGCACCTTCCACAGATAGCATCCAAAGGTTCTTTCCACTACAAGGTGGAGAAGCACGATACGGACAACGGCACCACCTCCCTCATGCGCCGTCTCACAGAAGAAGAGCGTATTCACGAAATTGCCCAGATGCTTAGTGGTGAGAACATCACAGATGCCGCACTCACCAATGCCCGCGAACTATTAAAGAAATAAATAAAAAATGAAAAGTGAAAAATTATAAAATACGAGATAGTCTCTAACGCGCCAAAAAGGTAATCTGTATTTTTCATTTTATAATTTTTCATTTTTCACTTAAAAGATACATGACAAGATGAAGAAACTAACAATATTCCTTGCTTTTCTCCTCACGCCTTTCATGGCAACGGCACAGTCTTCTGCCGTAAAGAAAGCAGCAAAGAGCATGTTCAAGCTCACCACATTCGATGCTAATGGCAATCTGCTCCACACAGGCTATGGAGCTTTCGTTGATGCCGATGGTACATGCCTTGCCAACTGGGAAGCATTCATAGGTGCTTCAAAGGCAAACATCATAGACGCCCAGGGAAGAAAGTACGATGTGGATTGCCTGATAGGTGCTAACGAGATCTACAACGTGTCTAAGTTCAAGGTTGTAGTTCCTGCCGAAAAGAAAATGGCAATCACACCTATCACAATAGCCCAGACAAAGATTGATGCAGGCGGAGAGAGTTGGCTTATTGAATACGACATTAAGGCTCCTGCAATCAAGAAATATCAGCCAACAAAGGTGGAGTCTTTCCAGAACGACCTGCCATACTACATCTACGAGCAGACAGCAGCCGACGAACTGGCTGGATCTCCATTCCTTAACAGCAACGGCGAACTGCTCGGACTTATGCAGCCAGCCAAGAAACGCACAGACATCTACTGCCCAAGTGCACAATACGCCATGTCGATGACCGTAAGCGGATTCACATCCAAGCAGGCAACAATGCGCCTCACCCAGATGCGCGTCGCCCTTCCCGACGACTACGATCAGGCAGTTGTTGCACTCTACATGAATCAGAGTAACCATACCAACGACAACATACTGGGCATGGCTAACGAGTTCATCGGCAAGTTCCCAACCGCCTCTGAGGGCTACAATGCCAAGGCAATACATTTTGTAGACAAGAATCAGTTTGCCGATGCCGCACAAGTAATGGAAGAAGCCATTGAGAAGTGCGAGAAGAAAGACGAGGCTCACTTTGACTACTCTAAGCTCATATTCAACAAGGTTGTTTACAGCAACGACAGCACCTTTACCGACTGGACTCTCGACAAGGCCATTTCCGAGGTTGATGCCGCTATGGCAGTAAACCCTCTGCCAGTCTATAATCTCCACAAGGGTAAGATTCTCTACACCGACAAGAAATATGATGATGCCTACAACATCTTCATCGATGTTTCAAAAACGAACATGCACAGTGCAGAGTGTTTCTACAACGCTTCCCTTTGTCTTCAGGCCAACAACGCCCCACAAGAGAAGATCCTTGAAATGCTCGATAGTGCCGTGGCATGTTTCTCTCAGCCTTACAAGCAGGATGCAGCCCTTTATCTCATGCTGCGTGGCAAGCACCTTGACGATCACGGCATGTACCGCAAGGCCATAAACGACTACAACGAGTACGAGAAGATCATGGGACAGATGCTTAACGGCAATTTCTACTACCTCAAAGAACAGGCAGAACTTAAGGCAAAGCTCTATCAGCAAGCCCTCGAAGACATAGACAAAGCTATCACCCGTTCTCCAAAGGAACAACTCTACTATGCCGAAAAGGCAATGCTTCAAGTTAGGGTGAATAAGCTTGACGAAGGTATGGCTACCGCCCAGCTCTGCATGACTCGCTTCCCTGACTATGGCGATGGTCATGCCGTCTATGGTCTTGCCCAGATTCTTCAGGGCAAGAAGAAGGAAGGTATCACCAATCTCCAGAAAGCAAAGAATCTTGGCTCAGAAATGGCCGAGCCACTTATTGAGAAGTACTCGAAGTAAATTAAAAATGAAAAGTGAAAAAATATAAAATACAAGATAGTCTCTAACACGCAGAAAAAGGTAACTTGTATTTTCCATTTTTCACTTTTCACTTAAAACATTGAAACTCATGGAAATCAAGAAGTCTGAATTTAAGATCAGCTCGGCAAAGATATCTCAATGCCCGAAAGACGACCTCATGGAGTTTGCCTTCATAGGCAGAAGTAACGTTGGTAAGTCAAGTCTTATCAACATGCTTTGCAATCACAAGAACCTTGCAAAGACATCTGCTACACCGGGTAAGACTCTCCTCATCAACCACTTCTTAATCGAATCAAAGCCTGATAATCAGTGGTATATCATAGACCTTCCAGGATATGGCTTTGCCAAGCGTTCAAAGAAGGTGCAGGATGATATCGAGACAATGATATCAACCTACATCCTTCAGCGTGAGCAACTTGTCAACGTATTCCTTCTCATAGACATACGACATGATCCACAGAAAATTGACCGCGAGTTAATGGATTGGCTTGGTGAGAATGGCATTCCTTTCTCTATCGTTTTCACTAAAGCCGATAAACTGGGACCTGTAAGAGCACGTCAGAATGCAGAGAAATATATGAAGACGCTCCTTGACGTATGGGAAGAACTTCCACCTTATTTTATTACGTCTTCAGAAAAGAAGCAAGGACGTGATGAAGTTCTTGACTATATAGAAGAAATATTAGCCCCCCAGCCCCCAAGGGGGAGTCTGTAGAATAGTAATATTCGCTACTTCGTGATTTTCATTACTCATCCTTAAAAGGAAAAACTTTTAGTATCATGTAACAAAAGAACTCCCCCTTGGGGGGCTGGGGGGCTTCAATTAGAATCTATTCATGCAACCATTACTTGACGTACAAAATATCAGCAAGCGATTCGGAGAGAGAGTTCTCTTCGAAAATGTGTCGTTCTCTATCGGAGAAGGCCAGCGTATAGGACTCATTGCGCAAAACGGCACAGGTAAGACTACCCTATTGTCAATGCTCTGCGGTGAAGAGAGCTGCGACTCAGGAGATATCATTTTCCGCAACGACATCCGTGTAGGTTTCCTTCGTCAGGAACCAAAGTTCCCTGAAGGTGCAACGGTTATGGAAGCATGTTTCTCTGGTGTGGATAAGGATGACGACGCACAACTAAAGGCAAAGCAGATTCTCACTCAGCTACGAATACGCGATTTCGACCAGCCTATGTCACAGCTAAGCGGTGGTCAGCAGAAGCGTGTGGCATTGGCTCAGGCTCTCATTTCAAATCCCGACCTCCTTATTCTTGACGAACCTACCAACCACCTCGACCTCGAAATGGTGGTATGGCTTGAGGGATTCCTTACTCGCGGCAACCGCACCTTGCTAATGGTGACTCACGACCGCTATTTCCTCGATAACGTGTGCTCAGTGATTCTTGAACTTGACAACCGCACAATTTATTCATATCGCGGTTCGTATTCATACTATCTGGAGAAGAGACAGGAGCGCATTGACGCTATGCGTGCGAACATCGAACATGCCAACAACCTCTATCGTCGTGAACTTGAATGGATGCGCCGACAGCCACAGGCACGCGGTCATAAGGCACGTTATCGTGAGGAAGCATTCTATGAGCTAGAGAAGGTTGCCAAGCAACGAATAGAAGAACGACAGATACGCCTGAAGGCTTCTACCGTATATATAGGTTCAAAGATCTTTGAATGTCAGTATGTATCAAAGTCATTCCCTGCAAGAGAAGGTGACGCGACATCAGAGGGAAAGACTATACTCGACAACTTCTATTATAACTTTGCTCGTTTCGAGAAGATGGGCATTGTTGGCAATAACGGTACTGGAAAATCAACTTTCCTCAAGCTTCTTCTCGGACTTGAACCTGTTGACACTGGTAAGTTTGATATCGGCGAGACCGTCAAATTCGGCTATTTCTCTCAGGAAGGACTTCAGTTTGACGAATCACAGAAAGTGATAGATGTGATACGCGATATTGCTGACTACATCGACCTCGGACAAAGTCGTCACCTCACGGCTTCGCAGTTCCTTCAGCATTTCCTCTTCACTCCGGAACAGCAATACAACTATGTGTATAAGCTATCGGGAGGCGAGAAGCGCAAGCTCTATCTCTGCACCGTGCTTATGAGGAATCCGAACTTCCTCGTACTCGATGAGCCAACCAACGATCTCGACATCAAGACACTTCAGATACTTGAAGAATACCTTCAGGACTTCCCTGGATGCGTCATAGTGGTTAGCCACGACCGCTACTTCATGGATAAGGTGGTGGATCATCTTCTTGTTTTCCAAGGCGAGGGCAAGATCAAGGATTTCCCAGGCAACTACACCCAGTATCGTGAATGGCAAAAGCTACAGCCAAAGGACGAAGCGCCAACACCTAACACCCAACAGCCAACCACAACAAAGGGCGGTCCTCGCGATCCTAACGCAGCACCAGCAAAGAGGAGGCTCACCTATAAGGAACGTCAGGAGTTCAACCAACTTGAGAAAGACATTGAGGTACTTACTGCAGAAAAAGCAGATATCGAGAACGCTCTTAGTTCTGGCACAATTGATGTTGATAAAATCACAGAACTCAGCAAGCGTCTGCCAATTCTCAACGATGAACTTGACGAAAAGGAAATGCGTTGGCTTGAACTTTCAGAGTTTGCATAAAAATGGCTCTTCACACGAATTATATTGATAGCAATCAATTATTCCTGTGAAGAGCCAATTCTATAAACAAGATATAGAAATTTATATATTCCAGTACTTTGTATGGAAATTAGCTAAGGTATCAAATACCTCATGAAGATCCAAACCTATATATGCAGAATCTGGCTGCTCAACACCGTCAAACACCTTTCTTCCCTTGAATTCACCAGTTGCGACAGGCATGACACTATTAATTCTTACGACCTCAAGGACCCTACCTTTATAGCATCCAAGAATATGAGTGGCAGACGAAGCCTTATCGTCAGCAATAGCCCAAAATTTTACGGTACAATCATAGATTGTCCTGCGATACAATGGATGGTTCACATCATTTCGTGCCATTGCCTCGTATGAGTTCTTTATATTGACAAAAATGAGTTTGTCATTTTGATTATATGGAAACATTTGATTAGATTTTACATGTTCAACTTATCCATTCACTCCATCTTCAACCCATCAAGCAATTCCTCATTGAAATACTTGATCCAAGCCTCGTATGTGTCTTGTGATGATTGCATAGTGCCAATGAGGAAGCCCGGTGTCGTGGCAAACTCTGAAAGACCACGGTAATAGTACATCTTATGCTCATTATCAATCACGAATGGCATGATGTCATTACGCAAACATTCACGGAAAAGAATCAGTCGTCCGACACGTCCATTCCCATCCTGAAATGGGTGGATATTTTCAAATCTCCAATGATATTCTGCAAGAGTGTGGATTGTGACATCCTTCTGCGATTCATACCACTCGCCAAGTTTCTGCATCTCCTTCGCCACATCAGCAGGCTTACAAGTCTCATGCCCACCAACCTCATTTGCAAGCTTCTTATAGCCGCCCACGTTGAAGTATGGTTTCTGAGCATCAGCAGTTGCAACCTTCAAAATACGATGAAAATCCTTGATAATATCTTCAGAGAGAGGATTATCAATAGTATGCAAGAGATAGTCGAATGCCGAAAAATGATTTGTAGTCTCAATAATATCATCAACGGACACGGCTTCCTGATCTTTAAAACCAATGGTACGGGTTTCAAAGATATAGCGCGTCTGCTCCTCGGTCAGTTTGCTGCCCTCAATGCGATTTGAGTTGTATGTCAACTGCACCTGAGTCTTGTGGTAGAGGCCGCCCTTACGCTTAGCCAGACATTCATCCGCGAGAAATTGAGTAAGTTTATTCATAATATATATTATATTTTTACCGACATACGTTTCAAAACACACATACCAATGCAAAAATACAAAAAAAAAATCATTTTGCCAAAGAGTACGTGCTATTTAACATACATTTCCTGTTCTATCTCATTGAACTCATCTTAACAATATTAAAGCAAATTTATCTAACACTTACTAATGTTTCACAAGATTTGCATAAAAATTTTTCTGATACTCACATTTATGTTATCTTTGCATCAGAATAAAAATTTTAGTTTTTAGTAATGTTCAAATTTTTCACAGATTTGTTTAATAACCCTTCAATGTAACATTTAAGATTCCGTCCCCTACCACCTGTGAAGGTCGTAGGGACTTTTTTGTTATTCCTCGTTTTTTACCTTGCCAACGTTTTCGTCTTTTTTTGCGACGATAGTATCGCCTGCAGCTGGAGCCTTAGCAGTATCCTCTACCAACTCAAACTCTGAAGCTGGTACGGTATCACCGAGCTCATCGTCAAGAGATGTGCCTTTGTTTGAGTTATTTACACTACATGATACACAAGCACATACAAGGACAACGCCCATAGCCAACGACATCAAGGATGTATAGTTATTCTTCATTTTCCTTTTTATAATAAATAGAATTAATAATGAAAAAAAACGCTGGAACGATTCAACATCGTACCAGCGTCATTCCTTTTTACCGTTCGGTAGAATGGCTTACTGTGCATTAGCAGTGTCAACTGCAGCTGTATCAGCTGTATCAACTGCAACTGTATCCTCTGCAGGAGCCTCGTTAGCAGCCTTGTTATCATTACATGATGCGAAAGAGATTGCAGCCATAGCTACGAACATAAAAACTAATTTCTTCATTTTCTTTTGCTTTTTTAAAACTGTAAAACAATCTTTGTTTATTAAAACACTGCAAAGGTAAGTATTTTTTCAATACCAACAACATTTTTTTACGTTTTTTTTTAGCCCCTTTTTGTAACTTTTTTGCAACTGTTTGATTTTAGGTAACTTACAAACTGCTAACAAACGTTAAAGTTTTACTTTAACGAGAAAAAGACGAAATTTTAACACTTTTCGCGTGTTCGCACACACATTTCCTGAGATTTCAGAATTAGCATTTTTCACCTCCCTTCTTAACTTCCACAAGTCGTTTTTAAACAATTACCACAAATTACTTTCTAATCTCAGCTTTATTTTGTAACTTTGCACTCGGCAAACCAAAGAACGTGTGAGGTGCTATGCACGTTGCACTCGCATAAAAATTACGAATGACAAATTACAAATGACCTGAATAGCAGAGTATTCTCTTATATATAATAAGGTATAAAAGTAACTAAGTGATTCGTAATTCATAATTAGTAATTCGAAATAATGATTGATACTTCCGCATTTCAAGGCAAGACCGCCGCATATTACACATTAGGTTGCAAGCTCAACTTCTCCGAGACATCTACCTTTGGGCAGATGCTTCAGGACATGGGCGTACGTACCGTTGAGAAAGGAGAGAAAGCTGACATCTGCCTCATCAACACCTGTTCGGTAACAGAAGTGGCAGACAGCAAATGTCGTCAGGCTATCCGTAAGATGGTGAAGCAGAATCCGGGTGCATTCGTAATAGTGACTGGCTGCTATGCCCAGCTTGAAGCCGAGACAGTGGCTAAGATTGAAGGCGTGAACCTTGTGCTTGGAAGTAATGAGAAGGCAAATCTCATCGACTATCTCTCAAACGCATGGAGCGGAACTTCCCCTACTTCCAACGATGCCATAGCCGAATTTCACGCTGTCAAGACAAAGGAGATCAAGACCTTTCAGTATTCATGCTCACGAGGCAACCGCACACGCTATTTCCTCAAGGTACAGGATGGCTGCAACTATTTCTGTACATACTGTACTATACCATTCGCACGTGGCAACTCACGTAATCCTAGCATCGAGAGTCTGGTAGAGCAAGCACGAAAGGCGGCCGCAGAGGGCGGTAAGGAGATTGTCATCACAGGCGTGAACATAGGCGATTTCGGTCAGACGACAGGAGAACGCTTCATTGATCTCGTAAAAGCACTTGACTGCATAGAGGATATAAAGCGCTATCGCATTTCAAGCTTAGAGCCAGATCTGATAGACGAGGAACTGATAGAGTATTGTGCCAAGAGCCGTGCCTTCATGCCTCATTTCCACATACCTCTCCAAAGCGGTTCTGACTCTGTTCTGAAGCTGATGCACCGTCACTATGACTCTGCCCTCTTCGCCGACAAGATACGCCTCATTAAGCGACTTATGCCCGACGCATTCCTCGGCATTGACGTGATGGTGGGGACTCGTGGCGAGACTCCTGAGTATTTCGAAGAGACATACAATCTGCTCAACGAACTGCCAGTCACACAGCTTCACGTATTCCCTTACTCTGAGCGACCAGGCACGGCAGCCCTGAAGATTCCATACGTGGTAAGCGCACAGGACAAGAAACTGCGCAGCCAGCGATTGCTCGACCTGTCAGAACAAAAGACACAGAACTTCTATGCATCATACATAGGCACAGAGGCTGAGGTACTGTTCGAGAAAGCCCCTCGTGGCAAGGCTATGCACGGCTTCACGGCAAACTATATCCGTGTAGAGCTTCCAGCAACCAAGGCAAAGGAAGAATATGATAACGAGATTCTGCGCGTAAGGCTCAACGGATTCAACCGCGACAAATCCGCTCTAATCTGTGAGGTGATATGAAGAAAGTAGCTATCGTAATCCTCAACTGGAACGGCGCACATATGATGCGTACCTACCTCCCGACCGTCATCAAGAACACTCCAGAGGCTGAAATAATTATTGCCGACAATGCCTCAACGGATGATTCTCTAAAGATGCTTTCTGAGGATTTTCCCGACATCCGCACTATCATTCTTGACAAGAACTACGGCTTTGCAGAAGGATATAACCAAGCCTTGCAGCAAGTAGATAGCGAGTATTACATTCTTCTCAATTCTGATGTTGACGTACCCGAAGGCTGGCTCACTCCCCTACTCTCTTTCATGGACTCTCACCCAGAGGCTTGCGCCTGTCAGCCAAAGCTTCACGCTATCAACGAAAGAGACAGATTTGAATATGCAGGTGCTGCCGGAGGTTTTCTCGATAAATACGGCTATCCTTTCTGCAAGGGAAGGATTTTTGAAACCGTAGAGAAGGACAATGGGCAGTATGACGGCAATCACGAAATTCTCTGGGCAACAGGCGCTTGCATGATGATACGCTCAAAGGACTATTGGGCAGCCGAAGGCCTTGACGGCCGTTTCTTTGCCCATAACGAAGAGATAGACCTCTGTTGGCGACTGCGCCTTATGGGTAGGAAGATTTTCTGCATCAGCGACAGTATAGCATATCATCTTGGCGGTGGCACTCTGCCAAAGGGGAATCCTCGCAAGACTTTCCTCAACTTCCGCAACAACCTCACGATGCTCTATAAGAACCTGCCCGACAATGAGCTATCCCACGTGATGCGTGTGCGCTTCTTCCTCGATTGGCTTGCTGCTTTTCAGATGCTTATCCTCGGTAGGAGCTGGGGCGATTTCAAGGCTATCTACAAGGCAAGGAAGGAGTTCAACCGTTGGAAGCACGACTTCGATTCTGATAGAAAGAAGATACAGGCAAACAAAAAGACTGACAATATCCCCGAGCGCATCTCAAAGAGCATTCTCTGGCAGTATTATGCTAAGGGAAGGAAGAAATTTGAAGAATTAAAGACCTTCTAAATCTCCCTGCATAGGGAGACTTTTCACTTTCCCACATAGCAACCACTATCGCCTCCCAAGTCCCCCTATGCAGGGGGATTTAGAGGGTCTAATTTTTTACACTATGAATAAGTCCGACCGTTTCAACCATATCCTTGACTATTTTCGTCAACAGCCACGCCCTACCACAGAGTTGGATTTCCAGACAACCTACCAACTTCTTGTGGCAGTAGTACTCTCTGCACAATGCACGGACAAGCGAGTGAATATGGTGACGCCGGCACTCTTTCACGACTTCCCTACCGTACAGGCAATGGCTGATGCTGACGAAAGCGAGATATTCGAGTATATCAAAAGCATCTCCTATCCTAACGCAAAGGCACATCATCTCGTAGAGGCTGCACGCATTATCGTAAATGAATATAATGGAGAAATACCTTCGGATATGGACTTACTACTCCGCCTCCCTGGTGTTGGAAGAAAGACCGCCAACGTTATACAGGCAGTTGCTTTCGGCAAAGCCGCTATGGCAGTTGACACCCACATCTATCGTGTTTCCCATCGCTTGGGCTTGGTGCGCAAGACAGACAATAATCCATACAAGGTGGAACTGGAACTAAAGAAGCACATTCCAGAAGAGGACATCCCCGATGCCCACCATTGGCTTTTGCTTCATGGTAGATATATCTGCACCAGCCTCAAACCGAAATGCGACAAATGCCCATTTGATGATATTTGTCCCAAGTTATTAGAGAATAGTAAACTAAGGTAACCACCAATAATTTGTTTGGGAAAATCTGATGCCACCAATTCCTTTGTAATTCCCAAGTGATTCCCAAGCAAATCCCATGTAAGTCCCATTTTCTCCCATTATAGGGAACGGACTTACAACGGACCTATAACGGACTTACAACGGACCTGAGAGGGAGGTGAAAATTTTAACCTTCTTTCGTGATTTCCGCGTTCAGAATATTTTTTTCGCGAGAGTTTTTAGATAGGGGGGTGCACTTTTGCCCATTTTTAGGTATAACGCCCTGACAGTCAAGATATAACAAAGCGTGCACCCCTCCCCATCAAAGTGCACCTATGGAAAGAAAGATTTAGGGGGGGGTACACGCAACGTAAATTACTGGTAATCAGTAGGCAAAAGGGTAAAAACAGGCAAAAGTGCACCCCCCTATTTAAATTCTTCCAGTTTTTTTCAATGTATAATCCCTACATTACAAAAACATGAGGTATTACAATAATTACAATTACAATAAAAATAAGCAATACACCAAATAATCGCTCCAACTAAAAAATAAGGGTATCACATTGCGTGATACCCTTTTGGTTTAGATAATGGAAACTTTATCTAGAGCCTAATTGCATTATTCATAATCTTCTTCATCGTCAAAACACGAAGAAGTCTCTTTTGCATCAAACGAGCCTGTGCCTCCAACATGAATATTGCTTGTATCTACAAGTAATGGGAGATTCATAGCTTCAGCCGTTAGTTTCGGTTTGTTATATTTCTTTCTCATATTCCTTGCTTATTTAACAACAAACTTCTTTCCGTTCTTTATGTATATGCCCGGCTTCAGATTATTCTCATTAACCTTTCTGCCGTTCAAGTCGTAAACCGGTGACTCGTCATTTGCCATTCGCAACTCTTCAACTCCAGTTGTTTCACTTTCCTCGTCAAGGACATTGATGGTGATTGTTTTGGCTGCATTACTTACATTATAAGAAGGATTACGAGACTCTACCTGCATATACCATCGATAAGGCTTTAGGTCATTAGAGCCGTCGCTCATAATGAGATTACCACCACCCATAGAATAATAGTTGTTGGCAATCATAGTTGCAGAAGGAATATTCTTGTAAGTACCAGTAAATGTGTATTCAGTGATAGTCGTTCTGCAATCCACACTTTTCTCTTCAGCGGGATAGAGAGCGGTATTGCTTACGGATAATGTCTTTTCGCCATTACTTTTAGCCTTTATGAGATAAGGAGTGTTAGGAGCAGTAGCGCCGCTCTTTATCTTGATGACATCCATTATTGTCTCGTCAATAATTCCATCATCATTCTTATCTAACTGACGAATACCATTGATACAAGCTACATCGAAATCATCCTTCCAGTCATCATAGCTCATAGAGAATGGAATATATAGAGCTTGCCAAGCGGTATTGTTGAAGGTGCGAGTATAAGAGATAGACTTTGCTTTGCTTGTTGATGTCTGTGTATAAATGTCACCATCTCGCAAAGAGACATCTACACTCTCTGTGTCGAAATCAGAGTAGTGGTAAACAATATTTGTCACGTTTCCTGATGCATCTGTTTTCCTTACAGACAAGATCTTTAAGTGCGTATCAATACCAGCTATATCAGCACCCAAGACTGTTTCATCATATACATACTCTTCTTTTGAAATAATAGTTAGCTCCCCTTGTCCTTGCTCAGCATTATCATTCTTTAACTCCTCCAAGCAAACGGGATCTCTGTTACTGTTATATATTCTTCTACTTCTACGACCAATATATATTCTGCCATTAGAAATATAATAAATATCATATCCGCTGCTTCCAGACTCTAGATCGTAGTAAAAATGATATTGACCAGTCGTTGGCAGATATGAATCAGATGGATTGTCAGGACTTTCTCTCCAACTCATATATCCACCATTAATATCAGGAACCATATATGTCATTTCACCAAGTTTATCTTCGCGAAGAAAATAAGTTCCTTTATAATTCAAATTCGTACGATAATCATCAATACGGTACGCCCCTTCAAGTCCGATGTCATAGTTGTATACGTCTTTCCATTTATAACCATCTGGTTCTGTACAACGTTGTATTGCCAGACGATTTTGTTCGTCATATACATTTTCATAGATTGTTGTTCCGGAATTCATATTGCTCTCAATAATATTCCCTCTTGTGTCATATTTGTTATAGCCTACAAGTGACACAATTCCATCTGTGACAGAATATACATAATCATCTTTCTTTGTTCCATCATTTCTATAGAATGTCGTATTCTTAACAAGCCACTCTCCATTATAATATATATAATCAGAGGAAGATATTTTTACTAATTCATCAGAATATTCTGTTGCCTCTTTTCTACTTGGAACAAACTCGCCATTAGCAAAATTATTATAATAAATATGGAAAACCTCTTTTCCTTTTTTGTAGCCATATTCATCTTTGGAGCTATTGGTCATATGTACCTTTGTATATTCATCGTTAGAAATATAAGAGTAAACGTCTGACATACGGAGATATTTAACGCCATCATCATAAACACCGTTTTGCGTATATGAGGTTAATCTATTTGAGGAATCATAAGAAAATATGTCTTCAGATGTCAGTCTATATTCCATTGTCTCTTTATTATCCAAATAATAGTACTTTGACGAAATTACATTACCATTATTGTCGCAAACAGATTCTTTCTTTTCTTGAATATACATTTGTTTTGTTTCTGTATCATAGTTGTAAACAATATATGAGAGTTCCTGCCCTATTTGTTCGCGGTATGTATTTTCCCGATTTAAAACCAGATCATCAACAGCAGAGATATAGTTGTATATCTTTTCTGTTTTCTTATTTCCATTAGCATAATACGTGTACTCATATCTTGAGTCTAAACGTTCTGTTCCATCTTCATTTATATGATAGTTCTCATCCAGAGTTTTGTATCCATCTCTTGTCTTAGCAATTCTTGTCTTTTTTTTAAGAATGCCATTCTCATAACTCGTTTGAGTTGTAGTGATCACACCATCTTTCCCATCAATATATTCATACTTTTCTTCATTAGTGGGAGATTTTATGGATAGAATTCTTCCTTTCTTGTCATACATATAACGAGTGATAATACCATCTGAAGATTCTGTGTAGTCAAGTTTCTGAGCTGGTAGCAGATTTGTATTCGTTTGGCTTGACTGTGCTCCTATCTGTACAAATGCGAACAAAGAGAGCATCATTAGTAATAATTTCTTTTTCATAATTAATGTTATTTAATGATTATTTTCTTTCCGTTCTTTATACGAAGTCCCTTTGTATTGTCTGGAACTATCTGACCGTTCACGCTATAGGTAACGGTTGGTTGATTAGCATCTACGCTTATTCCCTTTATGCCCGTAGTTGCTATGATTTGAGATTCAAGATTTTCATCTACATTCAACTTATTGTTGACAACCATATAAAATTCCTTGCTCTTGCCAAAGACAATAGCATCCTTACCATCTTCTATGTCGATTGAAGCAGGAACATCAGAAAGGCGATAACCAGTCTTGGCATTTGTCTTGTCAGCCACGAGGAATTTCCTAGCACCAAGATTATACACATAATGCTTGCCGTCAACCTCTGTGGTCATCCAAGTGTTGTTTTCCTCCGTATCGTCAAGAGCCGTTTCATTCAAGGAGGCTACACAATCATTCACGCTATCATAGAAGAGATATGAACCTTCGTTTGAGGACTTCAGCATATACGCCTTGCTATTTGTCAATTTGTCTGCATTATATGCCACCTCGCGGATATTGATGAACTGATACCAGTCATCATTATATACGTATGCATCCCAGCTTCCTTCGGGAACCATAAGAGTGGCATGGTATAAAGTTTGATTACTAAAAGTACCATGGTAGTGCTCCGTCTTATCCCAAGAAGGAGGTGTCTTTGCCTTGATTACTATATTTCTGAGTTTGGCACCCAAGAAAGCAGAACTTCCAATACTCGTCACAGAATTTCCGATGGTGACATATGTGAGACCTGAGCATCCATAGAAAGCTTCCTCTCCAATACTCGTTACGGAATTTCCGATGGTGAGAGAGGTAAGACCTGAGCAACCATAGAAAACGGTCTCTCCTATACTCGTCACGGAATTTGGGATGGTGACGGAGGTAAGACCAGAGCAACCATAGAAAGCACCGTCTCCAATACTCGTCACGGAATTAGGGATGGTGACGGAGATAAGACCTGAGCAATTTTCGAAAGCACTCTCTCCAATACTCGTCACGGAATTAGGGATGTCAGTATTCTTGCATCCACGAATTAAAGTATTGGATTTTGTTGCTATTATAGCATTACAATTGTCTCTACTGTCATAATAGGTATTTCCCTTTTCTACCGTTATTGAGGTAAGACTTGAGCAGCCATAGAAAGCTTCCTCTCCAATACTCGTCACAGAATTTGGAATGGTGACGGAGGTAAGACCTGAGCAACCAGAGAAAGCATAACCTCCAATATTCGTCACGGAATTAGGGATGGTGACGGAGATAAGACCTGAGCAATTTTCGAAAGCACTCTCTCCAATACTCGTCACGGAATTAGGGATGGTGACAGAGGTAAGACCTGAACAATTCTGAAAAGCATTATTTCCAATACTCGTCACAGAATTAGGGATGGTGACGGAGGTAAGACCAGAGCAATTCCTGAAAGCATTACCTGTAATTCCTGTTGTACCTTCCTTTATGTTTATTTTTGTATTTGAAGGCATGGTACCTTTATATGCATAAAGAACTTTACCTGCATAGACTACACCGTCAGGCTGGTTGTCATACCATTTTGTTCCATAAAAAGCATAGTATCCAATACTCGTCACGGAATTAGGGATGGTGACGGAGGTAAGACCAGAGCAATTCCTGAAAGCCCCCCCTCCAATGCTCGTCACTCCATTTTCAATTACTACTTTCTTGATTTCGTACCTTTGAGAAAGCCAAGGAGAATCTTCCATATCACCAGTTCCTGATATGGTCAATGTGCCATCACTAGACAAAGTACATGTGACCTTCGCATGGATTGCATTAAAAGAAATTACGCAGAGGAATAAAAGTAATATTTTCTTCATTGTAGGGAAAAATAAAAAAGGGCGCAGACTTTCCGATTAGTCTCGTCCCTTTTCCTGGTTCCGCCAAGAACCGCACAACAGACAAGTTTACGGAGAAGCCCATGCCCTAAACGGACATGGAACTTTTCGCTAACTTGTTCTCGTTGTTATGAATTTGGCGGATTCGGAAAGGGAGAACAAGAGCAAAAGCTCAATGTTATATTTTATGTCGAGAGAATCGGTAGTTGCTCACCCAAGTTAATAAATAAGTGTTTAACTTTCTTACAGATACCAGTATCTTATACTGATTCCGCTTTAGGGGGAACGTTACCGTTCGTCTGATTGATTCTAATGAGTACTTTCTGGTTCTTATAATAATGTTTTAAGAGTTAATATATGTTTGTAATATTATCTGTGTGCAAAAATAAGCATAATATATGATTTCTCCAAATATTTGCTCAAAATTATTACAATCTTGGCAAATAGAGTTTTTGGCTTGTTCGATGGTTGTTCGTTCTGGCTTCGATTCTGAAGCGAAGGAAAGGCCTCGGCACAGAGATAGCATGACGGGAGATGAACGAGACAACCCTAAACGCTAACCACTAACTTCTAACCACAAACCTTCAATCAACAGCCTTCTTCCCTCTCCACCTCAGGCAAAGCATGGTGAGGTCATCGCTTTGCTCATAGTCATCAACGAATCGTCTGATAGCATCGACAACACCATCAGCCATATCCTTCATAGGTACATCCTTCAGCAGATCTACCATAGCGAGCGTAGAAGCATCACCAAAGAGAGCCTTCTGACTATTCTCAGCCTCAGTTACACCATCGGTATAAAGGAACAAAGCATCACCTTCAGAGAGTTGAATCTCTTCAGATTTATATTCAAAGTCGCCAAGCACACCAGTAGGTAGATTTACCTCTGGTTGCATAAATAAAGTATTGCCCTCATGAACCCAGATAGGAGGATTATGACCAGCATTACAAAACTCTACCCTACCCGTCTGCATATCAAGCACACCGCAGAAGAGAGTACAGAACATATCCTCGTCATTACCCTCGGCAAGTCCGTTATTGATAGCTTCAACAATAATAGATGCACTTGTGCTGTAACGGGCAACATTGCGGAAGAGATGCCCGACAACAGTCATGAACAAAGATGCAGGAACACCCTTGCCCGAAACATCGCCTATGAGGAAATAAAGCCTATCGTCACGCATAAGGAAATCAAAGATATCACCACCAACTTCCTTTGCCGCCCTCTGCATTCCATAGATATCAATATCTGATCGTTCAGGAAAGGCAGGAAAGACCTTGAGCAACATACCCTGCTGAATCTTAGCAGCGATATGAAGGTCACGCTCCATGTTGGCTTTCTTCTCGGTAGTAGAACGAAGGTCGTCGATGTACTTTGCCAATTCATTCTGCATCGAAACAAAGGAATCGCGCAAGTGCGAAATATCAGAATGGCCTTTAACCTCAGGCAAGGTAGTATCGAATTTTCCCTGAGCAATAGCATCGGTAGCATCCGCAATCTTGGCAAGAGGACGCAATTGCCAGTTCACGGTTATTATAATAGCCAGTATGATAATAAAGAACAGGAGAAGAAGCGTAAACACAGATATTGTCGTCACCATCTTGAGGAGCATGGTATCGTCACGCAAAGGCACATCGCATACCACTCGCCATCCAGTAGCCTTCACACATACACTTCCGTTACTAAGCATGAATTCCTGAATGCCCGAATAGACATGCAACGCTGTATTCTCGCCGTTGCCTTCAAAGGCCGCAGGATAATTGTTTGCGTTTTTCATTATCCTGTCGCTATCGGTGTAATATACATAGATGTCATTACCCGTTATGACAGAGACCTTTGCCCCACTCTCATCGCCCACCTCCTTGCGTGCAAGCTCATCAAGCCAGTCAAGTCTGATATTGGCACAAAGTGAAGAATATATCCTTCCGCGAGAGTTTTTCAATGGGGTGATAAAGCTCACAACAGGAACCTTAACGCTATCTTTTTCTATAAGGTAAGGCTCACTCCACATACTCACACCGCTTGTATCTACTTTAGTCACGCATTTCTTAACAGCCTCAACCTCTGCAAGTTTATTCGTGGAAAGATAGACGGTATCAATAAGATCCATCTTACCAAGACTATCTCTGAAAATAGCAGAATTGTTCTCGGTCATACGTTTCTGTAAGGCAACAAGCGCACCAGTCTTCATCACGTTCTCTATATGATTCAAGCGATTATCAATAGAGGCCGTGATCATCCTACTCATATTGATTTGTCTGTTGCCGTTGGTCACAAGACTAACACCAAACGTGACACTACGGATAAACAGCCATCCCACTATAACCAATATGACAATCAACACCATATTGATGCGGAAAGACAGGGACGAGAAAAGTCTGCGTTTCTTATGTTGCTTACATTTCTTCATGACATAAAACTATTTTCGGCACAAAGGTAATAAAAGTATTTCATTTCTGCAAAAAATGCTATCATAAATAGTTTTAATGCACAAAAATTCTCAATCTCTATTAATAATAAACAAAACGCAAAGGCGCAAAGACACAGAGATTTGAGTTTGACGAAAATTAATGCGATATTAATGTGGTATTAATGGGCATTACACGTTTTCGCTCCGCGAACCTACATTAATTATCACGAATGACACATTAATATCACAATAATTTTTTCTGAACACAGAATGCACTAAAGAAACGAAAGTTTTCGTTTGTTCTGTGATTTCCGTGTTCAGAAATATCCTCTGCGTCTTAGCGCCTCTGCGTTTAAAACAAACAGACAAAAAATGCCGCTTACGGCAAGAACCATAAGCGGCATAGCTTTATTTTATTTCAAAGGGAGATTACTCGCCCTTCTCCATCTTAGCCTTAAGAGCAGCAAGTGCGTCGAAGTCACCGAGAGACTGAGCAGCAGCAACGTTCTGGATGCTTGCAGCGTCCTCCTTCTTAGCAGCACGTGGCTTGCGAGCTGGCTTCTTCTCCTCCTCGCGCTCAGCCTCGAATGTACGAGAGTGAGAGAGGATGATACGCTTTGTGTCCTTAACGAACTCGATTACCTTGAACTCGAGCTCCTCACCAACCTGTGCGTCAGTACCGTCTTCCTTAACAAGGTGCTTTGGTGTAGCGAAGCCTTCACCACCCTCGTTGAGAAGGATAACTGAACCACGCTCCATCTTCTCAGCGATCTTACCTGTGTGAACAGAACCTGGTGTGTAGATTGACTCGTAAGTATCCCAAGGATTGTCCTCGAGCTGCTTGTGACCGAGAGAGAGACGACGATTCTCCTTGTCGATATCGAGAACGATAACATCGATAGGAGCACCAACCTGTGTGAACTCAGAAGGATGCTTTACCTTCTTTGTCCAAGAGAGGTCAGAGATATGGATAAGTCCGTCAACACCTTCCTCGAGCTCTACGAAGATACCGAAGTTAGTGAAGTTACGAACCTTAGCGTTGTGCTTAGAACCTACAGGATACTTCTTCTCGATAGCCTCCCATGGATCCTCCTTGAGCTGCTTGATACCGAGAGACATCTTACGCTCGTCGCGGTCGAGAGTGAGGATAACTGCCTCAACCTCGTCACCAACGTGAAGGAACTCCTGTGCTGAACGGAGGTGCTGGCTCCAAGACATCTCTGATACGTGGATCAGACCCTCTACGCCAGGAGCAACCTCAACGAATGCACCGTAGTCAGCGATAACGACAACCTTACCCTTGATGTGGTCACCAACCTGGATGTTAGCGTCGAGAGCATCCCATGGGTGTGGAGTGAGCTGCTTGAGACCGAGAGCGATACGCTTCTTGTCCTCATCGAAGTCGATGATAACAACGTTGATCTTGTCGTCGAGAGCAACAACCTCGCGTGGATCGCTTACGCGGCCCCAAGAGAGGTCTGTGATATGGATGAGTCCGTCAACACCGCCGAGGTCAACGAATACACCGTAAGATGTGATGTTCTTAACGGTACCCTCAAGTACCTGACCCTTCTCGAGCTTAGAGATGATATCCTTGCGCTGAGCCTCGAGCTCTGCCTCGATGAGTGCCTTGTGAGAAACAACAACATTACGGAACTCCTGGTTGATCTTAACGATCTTGAACTCCATTGTCTTACCTACGAATACGTCGTAGTCGCGTATTGGGTGTACGTCGATCTGGCTGCCTGGAAGGAATGCCTCGATGCCGAATACGTCAACGATCATACCACCCTTAGTGCGGCACTTGATGTAACCCTGAACGATCTCCTCATTCTCAAGAGCAGCGTTAACGCGCTCCCAAGACTTGCTGAGGCGAGCCTTCTTGTGAGAAAGGATCAGCTGACCCTTCTTGTCTTCCTGATTCTCTACGTAAACCTCTACAACGTCACCGATCTTAAGATCTGGGTTGTAACGGAATTCGCTTGCTGCGATGATACCATCGCTCTTGTAACCGATGTTAACAATAACTTCCTTCTTGTCAACAGAAATTACTGTACCGTCGACTACCTGATGCTCAGACACCTTGTTAAGAGTTGAATCATAAGAGGCAGTCTGCTCCTCCTTTGATACGCTTGTGCTGCCACCATTTTCGAACTCTTCCCAGTCGAAATCTGCAAGTGGCTGTACATTTTTAAAGTTTGACATGTTAATTAATAAAATAAATAATGTGAATAATAACGCAAAGCGGTTTCCTTTTACAGACCTGCCGAGCGCAAAATCGGGTGCAAAATTACAAAAAATCAATGAGATAACAAAATATCCGACGGAAAAATTTGCTTATCCAAAGAAAAAAAGTAAATTTGCACCAAGAAACTACACCAAACAGTATGAAAAAGTTAACTATCCTATTCATTTCCCTCATTATGTCGGTATGCGCAACGTATGCTAAGAAGCCAAAGACCGTCACTCTGAAGTTCATTGAGACAACGGACGTACACGGAATGTTCTTCCCTGTCAACTATATGACGGGCAAGACCGTAAGCGGTTCTATGGCTCGCGTAAGTTCATACGTGAAGAGCCAGCGTGCCGCCAACAAAGATAATGTCATCCTTCTTGACAACGGCGATATCCTTCAGGGACAGCCTACAAACTATTACTGGAACTTCATCGACACAAAGGACGAGAACATAGCCGCAAGCGTCATAAACTACCTGAAATATGATGCTCAGGCTTTCGGCAACCACGATGTAGAGACAGGGCACAAATGCTACGACAAATGGGTGAGCGAACTGAAATGCCCTACCCTTGCAGCCAATATGGTTAATGCGGCTACAGGCCAGCCTTACACCCAACCATACAAAATAATTGAGCGTGAGGGCGTAAAGATTGCCATTCTCGGTATGAACACGCCTGCTATCCCAAACTGGCTCAGCGAGGATCTATGGAGCGGCATACGCTTCGAGGAAATGGTATCATGCACTCGCAAATGGGTAAAGATACTCAAAGAGAAGGAGAAGCCAGACCTTATCATCGGACTTTTCCACTCTGGACTCAAGGGCGGCATAGAGACTGACGAATACGACGAGAATGCCACTCTCGCCATCGCACAGAGAATTCATGGTCTTGACGTTATCTTCTACGGTCACGACCACAAATCTAACTGCGGATTCATACGCCAGTATGAGGAAAAGACCGACGAGTTCCCTTTCTATTTCATTACAAAGGACGGAAACGCATCATCGCCTTTCTCTCTCTCAAAAACCGACTCAGTACTTATCGTCAATCCTGGCAGTAATGCCTACAATGTAGGCGAGGCAACCATTACGCTGACCATGGAAGGCGGCAAGGTGGCAAGCAAGAAGATAACAGGTCAGCTTGTATCTATGAAGTCAATGCCTATCGACGAAGACTTCATGGACTATTTCGCTGAAGACCTCAACCACTTACAGGCTTTCACCGCTGAGAAAATTGGCACTATCACTCCATCAATAAACATGAGCGATGCTTTCTTCGGCTCATCGGCATTCATCGACCTTGTTCTCAACCTTCAGTTGAAGATAACAGGTGCCGATATTGCTTTCACGGCTCCGCAACTCATGAATGCCACCATCAATGCCGGTCCTGTGACTATGGCTGACATGTTCAATCTCTACAAATACGAGAATAAACTCTACGTTCTCAAGATGACAGGTGCAGAGATTAAGAACTATCTCGAAATGAGCTACGCCCTCTGGACTAACCAGATGAAGTCGAGCGACGACCATATCCTGCTCTTCGACGACAAGGACAACGAGCGCACCAACGGACTGAAGAATTTCTTCTTCAACTTCGATTCTGCTGCTGGTATCGACTATACCGTAGATGTCACGAAGCCTGAAGGCCAGAAAATCACCATCCTCAAGATGAGCAACGGTCAGCCTTTCGATTCAAACAACTGGTATAAGGTTGCTGTCAACTCATACAGAGGCAACGGCGGTGGCGAACTTCTTACCAAAGGTGCAGGAATTGCTAAGGATGAAATCCCTTCAAGAATCATCTATCGCTCAGAACTCGACCAGCGCCACTATCTCACAGAGGAAATCCGCAAGCAAGGCTCCATGAATCCAAAGCCTAACAACAACTGGCGATTCATTCCAGAAGATCTCGTAGCCCCTGCAATACAAAGAGACCGCGAACTGCTGTTCAATAAGAAATAAACGAAAAAACGCGAAAATAAAGGGAAACGGATTTATCTGAATTATCTGAAAGCTGGCACACTAAGAGCGTGATTAGCAAAAAATCAGATTAATCAGATACATCCGTTTCGTTTTTTCTGAACACGAAAAGCACAAACGACACGAAAAGGGAAACGCTATGTGTTTCCACGTCTCTGCATCCCCCACAAAATGACACGTAGAAAAGCCTTGAAAAGGCGACATAACATAGGCGTGGGTGCAACCCACGTGTCATTAGCCATCATCCCCCATGAGAGCCATAGGTGCGATATAATTTCATATCATGCCAGAAATATGGAATTATGCCGCCCTTACAGGGCTGATAAACTACTATTACTCAATATGGTAGCGCTACCGCACTACCATATTATATGCCATCCCTTCAGGACTTTTTTTGCTCGAATAGCGGACTGAACGTCGAAGAGGTCGGCCTTACGGAACTCTACTACCTTATCTTAGAACTTATACCCAGCCGTCAATGAGAAAGACAGGAACATTCCGTCACCATACTCACAAACATTACTTAAACTGCAAGCGCAACGAGCATCGAATACGAAATTCTTGATCTCGTAAGAAACACCAACAGGCACAGAAACGAAGAGGGACTTATAAAGTTCCTTTACCTTAACACCATAACACTCACTCTTGCCACCAACCTTTGCAGTTGAGAGAATATTGAATGCAAGACCACCCTTTACTGCAAAACCTGGAAATATGTAATAGTTGACTGTAGCAGGAATATTGAAATAATAATTGCTGGCATTGTCCATATCTGGATTATAATAACTAGAATAATAATCAGAATAAGAACCAGAATAAGAATAATTGTAATAACTATAATTCCTGCAATAGGCATAAAGAGCTATATCATCATCATCGACGTTGTAACCTGTATAGTTAAGACCAAGAGCTATGCCGAGCCTATCGTTCAACATATACATCGCCTCTACGCCAGCAGTAAGACCGAAAGCAGCATCTACCGGCTCATTACGATCATCAACAATACCTGTGGTATAAGTGACACCCACATTAGGTTGCCATGTGAGTGAACCTGCCTCTGCCTGTGCAGAAGCCGAAATCGTCATAGCAACAGCCAAAACAAATACAAAAAATCTTTTTATCATATCCTAAAAAAAAAATTGAATCCTACTCTATCATAGATTTTCGGATGCCTCTTAATTTCGGGCACAAAATTACATATTTTTATCCAAACAGCAAAAAAATCAGATCAAAAACAATAATTAACGCGAGTTTTATGAAATAAAAGGGAAACGGAAGTATATGATTATCTACAATCATCCGATAGCGCCCCGAAGGGGCAAAAGCACATAGCCTAGGGCGTCGCCCTAGGTACATGGGACATAGTTATTTCGCCCTGTAAGGGCAAAAGCATTTATTTATATTAGAGCTTTTGCCCCTACAGGGCGAACGCATCCTATTGGGCATAATACCACAGGGCGTTGCCCTGGGCTATGAGCTTTTGGCCTTTCAGGCCGTCCCCCCCCCAAAAAAAATCCTCCTATCTTCCTCGGGGGTAAATACCATTTAATTACCATTATAATACCATTAAGATACCATTAAAATACCATAGTTAATGGTAATATAATGGTATTATAATGGTAATATAATGGTATTATAATGGTATTATCATCGACGGAAAAGCGTTTTATCAGCAAAGAATGTCTTTTGTAGATACACAATAAAAAAGAACCAAACTCGATGAAAGTCCGCTTGTGAACAAGAGTCACATAGGACCTTCATCGAGTTTGGTTCTTTTCTTCTTCGGAGATAAAGTTCTCCTTCTATTACTTCACGCCCCTTGCATCAAGAGCAGCAGAATACTTTGCAGCGTTGGCAAGGTGCTCTGGATAGGTCTTGGCGAAATTATGAGTGCCTGAGAAATCCTCCTTGGCACACATATAGAGATAATCGTGATGAACGAGATTGAGCACAGCATCGATACCCGCAACGCTTGGAATACGGATAGGCCCAGGAGGAAGTCCCTCATTACGATAGGTGTTGTATGGACTTTCAACGCTCAGGAGCTTGGTGTAGATACGACGAAGTTCAAACTGCTGAAGAGCGAACTTGATAGTTGGATCTGCCTGCAATGGCATGTGCTGCTTCAGACGGTTGTAGTACATACCCGCAATCATTGGTTTCTCTGCATTATTAGCAGTCTCCTCGTCGATAATGCTCGCAAGGGTTATTACCTCTACAGGATTGAGCTGAAGCTTATCAGCCTTTGCCTTACGCTCGCTATTCCAGAAACGGTCACTCTCCTTCTTCATACGATCGAGGAACTTATCCACAGGAGTGTCCCAATACACCTCGTATGTGTTTGGCACGAACATAGCCACGATTTTGGCTGTATCAAGACCGTATTTCTCGCAGACAGCCTCATCATTAACAGCATTGAGGAAATCACTATCGCTGAACATCATCATTCTTCCCAGTTCCTGCGCAAGACGAGCCTTGGTACGAACACTTGGCATAACGAGTTTAAGAGGCTCCTGATGCCCATTACGAAGGTTACGGAAGAACTGCAAGGCGCTCATGCCATCGTTGAGGAGATAGCGACCTGTACGGATCTTATCCACATACCCCATGTGACGAGCAAGGGTACGGACAGCACACACACCAGTTGGAGTGGCAATCTCTGAGAGCTTCACACTAACAGAATCCATATCGTCGTCATCGTCAATGAAGAGATATGAGGTGCCTTCGTTCTTTGCTATGCCTGCAAAGAGGAAGTAGCACACAATGCCAATTACAATGACCAAGCATCCGATGGCAGATGCGAGGTAGCTTGTTTTTATCTTTTTCATATTCTTTTTCTGAAGTTTCGCAAGCTCTTCTTCAGAGGTTATAAGGTTTGAGGTTGTAATGGTTATAAGGTCAATTTCCTCAAAAACATTCCGACCAAGGAGCCTAAAAACCGTAAACCGTCAACTTGAGCTTTACGAAAGTTGAATTATTTTATCCAATCATCTATCAACATTCGGGCAATGGAGAGTTTTTCTGGAATCTCTGGAAGATTATCACGACGGAACCAACCGCCCTTTGTTATTTCCTCTTCCAGAATCTTTATCTCACCAGATACATAGTCAGCAGTAAAGCCTACCATGAGTCCGCAAGGGTAAGGCCAAGGCTGAGAGCCGAAATAACGCACGTTGGTTATCTTCAAGCCTACCTCCTCTGCCACCTCACGATGCACAGCCTCTTCCAAGGTCTCGCCTGTCTCTACGAAACCAGCCACCAATCCATAGTGCTTACTGCGGAAATTCTTAGCACGAACAAGAAGCACCTCGTCTTCTCCTTTATGTATAAGGACTATAACGGCGGTAGCAAGCTGTGGCCAGACCTCTTTTCCGCAACCTGTACAACGCTTTGAGATGTCGGTCTCTAATTTCATCGGCGCACCACAAACACCACAGAACTTGGTGTTCATATCCCAATAAAGGATTTCGTGGCACTTGCCAGCCTTCAGGTAAAGGTCGTGAGAGAGCTTATAGTAAGACTGACGCAAAGGGCACATCTCAAAACCTTCGAGCGAGGTAACGGGATTGTCAACCCTTACAGTCTTTACAAGCGTACCATCATCCATAGGAGTGATGTTATGCACAGTATTCCATGCCTTCAAGGCAACAGGCGGCTCTTCCCCCATAGGAATAGTGAACTGCTCCTCACCAGTCTTCTGAAGCAGAAGATCATCTTGACAGAAAATAAACCAAAGTTTCATACACTATAATTTTTGGTGATGGGTGAAAGGTGATGGGTGGCGGTGTATAGTTTTAATCGCTACTAACCGCCAACACCTGTCAGCCATTTCCGAGTGCAAAGTTACAACAATAAATTAATAAAGACAAATTTTTTAACATGAAAACTCTTTTCATTCCGTAAGTTTACACTATTTTTTATAGACAGAAAACGGCTATCAAGAGAGATAGAATTAGATAAATTTCATAGGCAAAAATTGAGTAATGAAAAGCCTTGAAGAAGTAATGATTTTCCATGACATTTCGCAAGAATATTTTTCACAAAAATCGCATTAAAAACACACCGATACAATGCCAATAAAAAGTAGAGATAAGACCACGTTTTTTCAGTACAAAAAACGAGGAAAAACTTATAGATTTTAATGCTGAGGAAAAGTAAGATTAAGTGACGTAAAAAAGGAGCAAAAGGTATATAAAACAAGAAACGTCCTCACTTCACAGTGCGAACGTTCCAATCTCAATAGGTATTAGCTTCTTTAAGGTAAAAAGATTGTATTCAGGATAACGATTGCAAAGTTAATGGTTTTTTATGTACTTTGCAAATTTTTTATGACTTTTTTTTAAGAAAAATCAATATTTTTACAGAAATGCACCACTTTTGGTCGATTTTTCCGTTATTCTTTACAAATCCAAACTATTATTTGCGTTTTTGTGTAGCACTTTTTAGAATTTACAAAATCGCATCATTCAATGCGCAATTACGCATTAGTAGCATTTTTGTAAATGAAACATTATTTGCTACACAATAAAAACGAATCTGTATCATCGAGTACAGGAAACTTTCGCCTAAAGCTATCAAGTGTATCTTTTTGGAGCTCGCAAGTAACACTTGTGATTTTATCATCAGGACAGGATGCTACTACCCTTCCGTAAGCATCTATCATTTCCGTTCCTCCGCAATACTGGCATACTTTGTCTTCTCCTACCCTATTCACGCCTATAACATAACATTGATTTTCTATAGCTCTTGCCTGCAACAAAATATGCCACGGTTTGATGCGTGAAGAGGGCCATGAAGCAACATACAAAATACAATCGTAAAGGCACTCTGAAGAGGCTTTTCCAGAAGCATTTTCCAATCTATCAATTCTATTACGAGAAAAAACAGGGAAACGAAGATCGTAACAGACCTGTAAAAGGAATTTCACTCCTCGCCATTTCACAATTTTCTGTTCCTCGCCAGCAGAATAATGAAGTTGTTCATTACCATAGGAGAAGAGATGACGCTTGTCATAATATTCAATTTTCCCCTCTAGACAATCGTCGGAAGGTGGCATAACGAAGTAGAATCTGTTGCGTTTAGTACCATCCTCAGCCTTAACCGAGAGACTACCAGCCACAGCAGCATTCATCCTTGCCGACATTTCCTTCATCCATTGCAGAGATGTGATATCCTCATCAACGGCATTAAAACCCGTACTCCACATTTCTGGGAGCACATATAAATCAGACAAAGGCGCAGCAAGGATTGCCGCCTCACTACGCCTTTGGTTTTCAACAGGATCAGCCCACGCTATATCTTGTTGTAATAGAGTTATTATCATAATAAAGACCTACCCCCTTACCCCTCCTATAAAGGGAGGGGAGTAATTCCATTACTGCCAGTGGAGGCATACTGAATTTATATATTTAACATAAACCCACCATTACTGTTTATCACAGTATTTATTCCCCTCCCTTTATGGGAGGGGACAGGGGTGGGTCTCCTTATTATAATGTCACCACACTATTCAGCTTATTCAAAGCTATCACCTCGTTGGTCTTATCCATATCACTTGTACGGAATACAAGTACGCCCTTACCATTAAGAAGGAAGGTATAGATATACGAAATAGCGATTCCAGCATTAGAAAGTGTCTTGAGAGTATCAGCAGCAGCACCTGGCTTATCGTCAACGTAGAGAGCGAAGACATCGGTAAGCTGAAGGTTTATGCCCTCTTCCTTAAGAAGAAGGTAAGCCTTGGCTGGATTGTCACAAATGACACGGAAAATGCCATATTCCTGTGTGTCAGCAACGGTAGAGGCAATAATCTGAATGCCAGCCTTGCTGAGCATATCGAGAACCTTGATAAGCGTACCGCTCTTGTTCTCAATGAATATTGAAAGTTGTTTGATAGTCATAATATGATGTTTTTAGAGTGAATAGAGAATAATGAATAGTGAATAATACTCAATACTGGTTGACACCAACATGATTTTTCGCTATGTCTTCTAATCGCGCAGCATAATTATTCACTTTTCACTATTCACTTTTCACTTTATTATTGATAAACGGTTCTCTTATCTACCACTCTGACAGCCTTGCCTTCGCTTACAGGCAGACTCCCCTTTGGAACGAGCTTAACGTGTGGAGTGAGCAGAATCTCATCCTTGAGAGCACGGGTAACATCCTTCTGTAGCTTCTGCAAACGCTGGAAATCATCAGTAAAGAGTTCCTCAAGCTCAACCTCAACGGTCATGTTGTCGTTATCAGCATCAGTAGTGAGGGTGATGAGATAGTTGCTTGCGAGCTCCTTGAACTGCATAAGGATCTTCTCAATCTGAATTGGGAAGATATTAACACCACGAAGCACCATCATATCGTCAGAACGACCTTTCATACGGTCAAGGCGCACATGATTACGTCCACAAGGACATGTACGGCCAAGAACACGGGTAAGGTCACGAGTACGATAGCGAAGCAAAGGCATAGCTTCACGATTAAGAGTTGTGAGCACAAGTTCGCCTATCTCGCCATCAGGAACAGGCTCAAGAGTCTCTGGATCAACAATCTCTACGATATAGTAATCTTCCCAGAAGTGAAGACCGTTCTGCTCCTTACACTCAAAAGCAACACCAGGACCACACATCTCAGACATACCGAATGAGTTGTATGCCTTTACGCCCATCATCTTCTCAATACGCTTACGCTGCTCCTCAGAATGAGGCTCTGCACCGATAGCAAGCACCTTGAGCTTAGTATCACGACGAGGATCAACGCCCTGCTCTTCCATTACCTCATGAATACGGGTAACGTATGAAGGAACAGCATGAATGGCGGTTGTACCAAAGTCCTTGATGAACTTAATCTGACGGAGAGTATTACCTGCAGCAGCAGGAACTGTAAGAGCACCAAGACGCTCAGCACCTAACTGGAAACCGAGACCACCTGTGAACATACCATAGCCAGAAGAGTTCTGGAAAACATCATCCTCACGAAGACCTACCATGTGCAAGCAACGAGCAACGGCATTCGCCCATTCGTCAATATCCTTCTGAGTATGGAGAATAACCGTAGGGTTACCAGTAGTACCACTTGAAGAGTGAAGTCGGGTACATTTACTAAGAGGTACGCACGCGAGGCCGAATGGATAGTTGTCGCGCAAGTCCTGTTTTGTGGTAAATGGAAGTTTGCGGACATCATCGAGAGTCTTAATATCATCAGGAGTGATACCTGCCTCTGCAAACTTCTTCTTATAGAATTCATTAGTATAACAATGCTTAACCGTCGCCTTCAAACGTTCAAGCTGCAATGCCTCAATCTCCTGTCGGGAAAGGCATTCCTTGTCAGGGTGTAAATATTCGCTTTTGTCTAACATTTTTTATTTAGGTTTTATACAAAAATTAGATTTCATAATGCATAAGTGCGTGTTAAATATCCTCGCACCTTTCATTTTGCGAATACAAAGATAATAAAAACTATCGTAATAAAACCCATAAAAGTAATATTTTTTAGAAAAATTTGCCATTTTGATTATAATTTTATACCTTTGCAGATGAAAAATCTAACGTAAACAAAATTTTTCAATAAAAACGGTATAAAAAAATGAATTATTTTTACAGAATGGCAGTTGGGTTGCTGCTCTGTCTTTTCCCCTTCGGCTATGCCTCTGCGCAAGAACAGAAGGAAGAGAACAAAACCAAGGAATTTCTATCTGACGTAATGGATAGAATAGTCGTTCATGGCTATGCTCAGGCTGGTTATACGTATCAGGACAGAGACAGAAGTGGCGAGAAAGCCAATAGTTTTGACATCAAGCGCACTCTTTTCTTTGCCCATGCAGCAATAACAGACCGCTGGTTCTTCCTGTTCATGCACGATTTCAACTCTCAGGTGCAGGAATATTACACAGACTACAGAATCACTAACAACAAGGCTCTCTCCGTACGTTTCGGACAGTTCAAGAACGGCTGTACATACGAGAACAAGCTCTCTCCTACCGAAATGGAGGCTATCGATGTATATTCAGAAGGTGTGACATACCTCTCTGGATGTGGCTCCGATCCATTGCTCGGCGTTCAGTATGGTCGTGACCTCGGTGCTGCTATCCTCGGTGAATTGGCCAATGGCAAGGTGAAATATGAGGTGGACGTGATGAACGGACAAGGTATCAACAAGAAGGATGGTAACAATGCAAAGGACGTTATCGGACGCTTGGAGGTTAGTCCTGTAGAGGGCCTCAACCTCATCGCTACAGGTCAGTTAGGTAAAGGTCACGCAATATCAAAGTCTATCTATAATCCAGAAATCGAGGTCGGTCAGGACTATAAGCGTAACCGTTACAGCGTAGGTTTCGACTATAAGTCAAAACCTTTCAACGTACATGGAGAGTATCTTGAGGGTAAGGACGGCAATGTTCTCAGCCGTGGTTGCTACATCACAGGTTGCGTGCCTCTGGTTCCAAAGAAATTTGATCTCGTAGGCTCTTACGACTACTTCAATTTCAACAAGACACTTGGTATGGATCAGCACAAGGCTATCTTCGGTTTCCAGTGGTGGTATTTCAAGAAGTGCCGTTTCCAGGTGCAGTATGTGTATAAGAGCGCATACACAGCCAATGGCGAATTCATTAAGAAGGGTAACAACGCCATTATGTGCCAGATGCAGGTTAGATTCAACTAAATAAGTGAAAAGTGAATAGAGAATAGTGAATAATACTGCTACGCGATTAAACAGCATAGTAACCCCATATTGGTGGCAACCAGTATTAAATATTATTCACTATTCACTTTTCACTATTCACTTTTCACTATTCTCTAAAAAATAACTAAACACTAAAAATATAATGCTAATCAAAGTAATTCTTACTGTCATCTTCCTGTTGGTGACTATCGGTGTGGGAGTTTATTCCCGCAAACAGGCAAAAAGCGTTGACGGCTTCGTGCTCGGCGGACGCTCCGTAGGTCCTTGGCTTACAGCCTTCGCCTTCGGTACAAGCTATTTCTCAGCCGTTGTATTCGTAGGTTATGCCGGACAGTTCGGCTGGAAATATGGACTTTCAGCTTCATGGATTGGTATCGGCAACGCAATCATCGGTTCTCTCTTGGCTTGGATAGTACTTGGTCGCCGCACAAAACTTATGACTCAGCACATTCAGAGCCGTACAATGCCCGATTTCTTCGGAACACGCTTCTCAAGCGAAGGACTACGCATCGTGGCTTCTATCATCGCCTTCGTATTCCTTATTCCATATACAGCAGGTGTGTATATGGGCATCTCTAAGCTCTTTGAGATGGGCTTCGGCATACCTTATTCATATTGCGCTATGATAATGGCTACTCTCACAGCCATATATGTCATTCTCGGAGGCTACAAGGCAACAGCCATCAACGATTTCATACAGGGTATCATCATGCTCTTCGGTATCACCACCGTTATCTATGTGGTGCTCGACAATCAGGGAGGTTTGACAGAGGCCATAAACAAGATGGCTGCACAAGTGCCAACAGCACACGACCTCGAAGACAAGAGCGGAATGTACTCATCTTTCCAGTTGGGCGACTTCGCCTCTTGGTTCGGTCCTAATCCTCTAAGTCTGCTCGGCGTTGTTGTGCTCACATCACTCGGCACATGGGGATTGCCACAGATGGTTGGTAAGTTCTACTCTATCACCGATGAAAGCGCAATCAAGCGCGGAACTATCATCTCTACAATCTTCGCGCTCATCGTTTCTGGCGGTTGCTATTTCATCGGAAGTTTCGGCCGACTCTACCCAGAACCTGCTTTCTCTCCTGAGAAGCATAAATACGCTTTCGACTCTATCGTTCCTTCAATGCTTGAGACATTGCCTGACGTGCTCATCGCCCTCGTGGTACTTCTCGTACTCTCTGCATCAATGTCAACATTGGCAAGTCTCGTACTTACCTCTTCTTCTACAATGACACTCGACCTTATCTATCGTGACAAGAAATCAACAGACGATGAGGTTAGAGGTGGCGAGATTGACGATGAGGTTGCCGAGAAGATAGAAAGACGTAAAGTTGTGATAATGCGAGTTCTTATCGTGTTCTTCATTGCCCTCTCACTCATGATTGCCCTCAACCCACCACAGTTCATTGCACAGCTCATGGGTATCTCTTGGGGCGCACTTGCAGGAGCTTTCCTTGCTCCATTCATGCTCGGTCTCTACTGGAGAGGCGTTACAACCGCCAGCGTATGGGCTTGCTTCGCATGGGGTGTAGGTCTCACAGTAGTCAATATGATGCTCAGCAACTCATTGCTCAACCCTATCGACTGCGGTGCGGTTGCTATGGTTGGTGGTTTCATCGTAGTAGCAGTTGTTAGTCTCTTCACGAAGAAGATGGACAGCAAAGTTGTAGATGGAATCTTTGAATGCTATAAGTAATTCTAACATATAAATACAGTTCAGCCCTCGTTACACAATTGTAGCGAGGGCTGAATGTTTTATATCAAACTATGTATAGAATGAATTTCTTCATAGATTCGGGTTCAGTTATTTGCGATGCAAAAATAGTAATAATCCGGCAGCTATACAAGTTTTAGGCACAAAAAAAATCTCCCCACCGTATGCCAACGTCTTGGCTTAGTGGGGAGAGGATGAATATATAGATCGTTGCAACTATTTCTTCAGACACTTCTTCGAAAGCTTCTTGCAGTCCTTGCAAGTGCCACGATGATGCTTGTGGCAAGAAGTCTTAATAGGCTTTAAGCTCTTAGACTTTACAGGAGCTGTGGTAACAGTCTTGGTGGTAGTGGTCGTGATAACCTTCGTACCATTAGGCTTGATAGTCTCCGTAGTGGTTGTAACGGTTGTCGTAGAAGGAGGCAATACTGCTCTCTGCTCCATACGAGGCTTAGGATTGTGAACTGGCTTTGGAGTTGCCTTTGCCATACAAGTGCTTGTTCCAATAACTGCGATTGCTACTAAGCTAAATATATTCTTTTTCATAACTGTATTCTTTTAAAATGTCATCATCAGAACTATCTCTGATTTATTAATGTTAATGAACTCTATCGCGATTCGGCTAACCAAAAGCGAACTTGATTGCTTCATCGTTTCTGAGGGCAAAATTACTGCGAAATATTGGATTTACAAAGGTTCTTTCCCTAATCAGAAGGAATTTTTCCCTAATGTATCGTAGGAAAAACACTATGGGTGTAAAATTAACACATCCTACTTCACCTTTCTAACTTATTGTAAATAAACGCATTTGCAGATTCGCAACAACACTTGCACTATTGAGTAATGTGGCATTGCGCTATTGCACAAATGTAAAATATATTGCATGGTATAATTCACAAAGTTTATGAAACAAAAGAATTTGCACAATTCGAAAAAACTCTATAACTTTGCACTCAGAAATCAGAGATAAAACCTGATTTTCAAAAGGAAATAGCATAGGAAAAGAAAATAAGTGTAAGATATATATGAGGTGTCAATAAAGACGTCACACATTAGTGTAAGAACTGTATGAATTAGGGGAAAATATTTAAAAAGGTATTTAGCATAAGGTAATTAAACGGTTGTATTAAATGGAATTTAAAAGACGGTATAAAGCTAAGGTAAAGGTTGATTAATTTCAGGTTAAAGAACAAGGTCAATGTCAGCGCGAGCCGATATTGACCTTGTTCTTTATGCCCCTTTGATGCTGAATTCACACTAAAATAACGTCAATTCGACGATATTAATCGCTGCGCTCGGCTACATGAATTAACCGCGAATTACCATGAATTAATCATTATTTTTTTTAATTCATTATAAATTCATGAAAAATTCGTGGCAATTAATGGAAATTTACTTCCCTACGGTCAGTGGGTCTTCGACAAATCTTGTGTAGCCCCACGCAGTGGATTTTGCAGCTTACTGCCATATAGGCAATTCGTCAAACAGACGACATTAGAAATAGCCAACAAACACTTGGATTTTCATGAAAAAAAGCATTAATTTTGTAGCGGAATTCAAAAATACATGACAACAATCTCTAAAATTCCAAAACATTTTAAGCATTTTACAAATGAAAAAAGTTCTTTTCCTGTCAATAACGACATTCATCATGGCACTCGGATGTGTCAGTTGCAGTTCTGACGATGACGACGATCTCTCACAGGCATGGACTGCCGACGGTTGGGAAACCAACAGCAAATATGCTATTAACACCTACAATGACCTCTCATATATTGAGGTGCCTGCCAATGGTGGAACCTTCACTTTCCACTACACAAACACCGAAAGCCTATCCATTGACTCCCTCTATATGGATAACAACATTGAGCCATACCCTTATATTATCAAGTCCAACCCGAAATATTATCGTGAAGGCAACAAGATTTGCTCTCATGGCAAGACTGCCTATGAGGTAACTATCAATAACCAGGATGTCAAAATCGAGGTACAGGCTAATAATGACTTTACACGTAGAGGTATCATTAACCTGAACGTAGGAAACAAGAAATTACAGCTACGCTTTTGGCAAAAGCCTGTAGGACAATCAGAAAGCATCCGCACGAAACTCATTGGAGACTGGATACAAAATGGTGAAAAATATCGTAAAGAGAATGAAAATGGCAGGACTCTCTGGCGTCTGTCGTTCCATGCTGACGGAACATACTTTTCATCAACCAACTATGCCGTTAGACTTCCAGACGGATCTCTATTCGGAGATGAAGGACATTACGGAGTGTGGAAAGACTCATGCAACGTCCTAATAATGGAATTTGGAGACGGACATTCATCATGGGGATATGCAGAAGGGAGTATAGCCGAAATTTCTGATGACCACCTCAAAATACTTGACGGATTCTATGTTTTCGATCGAGTAGAAAACACTAAGGAGCCTGTCACCCCAATCTATACGCTGAATATCAAACGTCAGGAAGCAAACCTACCTTACAAGCCAAAGCGAGGTGAGCCATATATGCTAGAATCTAAACTATACGCCAAGGGAAATAACTTCAATTTTGACAAGGTGTCTCTCTTAAGGAGTAAGCTAACAGAAAACGGATATTTCAAATATGACACCATAGACATAAGCCAATATGCGAAAGATAACTATGAGTTCTCTATTCCGATGCAATATACAGGACAATATACAAGCTATTCTTTAATATACGAAGGTACATTCACATCTCCATATTACAAAGAATTAAAGTTCTCAAATTACGCAGACAAGATGTACATATCTGCTCAAGAGAAATAATCACTACTGGAACTAAAGAGGGGGACGATCCCCCACCCTTGTCAGAATATACTTTCTATCTAAAAAGAAATCATCCAAGGGGGGCGAGAAATGCGACCTCCTTGTTTTTTTCTATCCATATACTGTAGGTTTGTCCCGAACATATAGATGACGCCCTGTTTTAGGGCATCATCAATAAATACCAGAACCCTGAATCAGGGATGAGGTTTTATGATATTTTTTGCAGTCAATACAACAAATACACATAAGTAACTGATAAATTAAGCATTGTAACTCATTTGTGCAATATGTATATCATTACAAAAAAATTGCCGTCATTAACGTCATTAGTCATTTTCGTCATTAAGCGAGTTGATGACGGGCGAAAATCGGCTATATAGTAAATATATTTTATATATTTACTATATAGAGGCAAAAATCCCCCACGCACTTCCCTTAATGACGAAAATGACTAATGACTAATGACGGGAAGTGCTGAAGAGCGAAAAATGCCTTCCGAAAATTTCTCTTTGTGTATCAATACGTTACAAGCTTAAAACGTATTTTATTCGAAACAATCATTTTATTTTCACGCATTTATTTCTATTCCGAAGAAATTTCTTGTAACTTTGCACTCGTCAAACCGAAGGACGTGCGAGGTGCTACGCACGTTGTCACTCGGGAATTGGGTGATAGATGTGGCGGTATCCAAGTAGTAAGTCCGTTGTAATACCGTTATGAATCCGTTGTAAATCCGTTCCCAAGCCCTAATCCGGAAAGGGCGATGAAGGGGTGAAACGGGCAGACAAGAAAAAAGGCCCACACGAATGTGAGCCTTCCAATCTTAAAATCCGAAATCAATTATGTTATATGAAACAAAATCTACATCAAAGCATCAAACTCATAGTCCTTCCTTGTGCGGTAGCCAAGTCCAGTCATCCCGGCAAGTATGTCGCCCTGAGCATTACGAACCTTGATGTCGCAGTAAGGCAGTTTGTGATGGTCAAGTACCTCGGTAGCCTCGGCAATGATTTTCTCGCCAAGCAGAGCGGACTTCATGAAAGAGATGCTTGTGTTCACACCAAGAGTGAGAGTGCCATGACAGTTGCATACCCCAGCAAAGGCAAGGTCAGCCAAGGTGTAAATCACACCGCCCTGACACACGCCAGCCGCATTGAGATGCCTTTTCTCAACCGTGAGTTCGGTACGGGCATAACCCTCACGAATCTCAACGAGCTGCGCACCAATGCCACTCGCAAAGCGATCTGAAGTGTTAAGACGTTCTAAGAGAGTCATTACTTATGCGCCTTTGAAAACTCCTCGATTCTCTCCTTGAACATGCCTTCCTGCTCCTTTTGGAAGAAAGAAGTACAGATACGCACACCCTGCTGGGTAGAGCCCATAGTGTCGAGAGGATAAACCGCGATGCCATAGTACATGAGTTCCTTGGTGAGAGCGAGGTCGGTCATTCCAGGATACTGCACGGTGAAGTAGAAGCCATCGGCAAGAGGTGCACCCATATCGTTGTCATACACAAGATAGAAGCCGTTTGCCAGAAGCACGTCCTTCATGAACTTAGCCCTGCGACCATACTCCTTAACATCGTCGAGGAAGTTATAGCTACCGTTGCAAGCAGCCTCCATAAGAGCAGCCATAGCGTGCTGAACGCTGTGAGTTGTGCCACTTGAGAGCGTGTACATCAGTCGGTTGCAGAGGAAGTTTCCGAACTCACCCACACCGAAGTTCTTCTGCAAAGGCTCATAAACCCTGTGATAGAGCTTATTGCTGATGCAAGTTACACCGATACGCTGACCGGCATAAGAGAATGCCTTTGAGCCAGAAACCCACAGCACGTAGTTATCGGTATATTTGCCAACGGTTGCCTGATAAGGAGCCTGATAAGGATGCGAGAGGTCGCGACGGAAGTCCATAGCGAAGTAAGCCAAGTCCTCAAGCACAATGACGTCATGCTTGTCTGCCAGTTCGCCAATGCCCTTCAGTTCCTCTTCGGTGAAGCAAACCCATGAAGGGTTGTTAGGATTAGAATACACGATGCTGTTGATATTGCCCTCAGACATTATCTCATCGAGCTTCTTGATAAGAGCCTCACCACGATAGCCGTGGATGTCGAGACCTACGTGCTTCAAGCCGATAACATCGCACTGGGTTGTCTGCACAGGGAAGCCCGGCTGAATGAGCAGCACAGTGTCCTTCTTAGTGTCACCCATAGCGTGACGGATGGCAAGGAATGTGGCGAATGTGCCCTGCATACTACCAGTGGTAGGGATGCAGCAGAGAGGGTCGATGTCGAGTCCGATGAAAGCCTTGCAGAACTCAGAAGCAGCCTTCTTGATGCGAGGAATACCGCCGTTAGGAGGGTACTGAGTAGCGCATCCGTTAGCCAATGCCTCCTGCTCTGCCTTCAGGGCAATATCAGAAGGCTTGAGACCAGGCACGCCCATCTCAAGATGAATAACCTGCTGTCCAGTCTTCTCCTCAAGGAGCTTTGACAGCGCCTGAATATCGCGAATAGTCGCTTGCGAAAAATCACCGAGCGCCATGCTCTCCATAGCCTCGGTGACGATAGTTCTGTTTAACATATAAAGACCCACCCCCTTACCCCTCCCATAAAGGGAGGGGAGTAGTTACTACCTTTGTCAGCGGGGTGAAACTGTTTTTGTTCATTTATTGTATTTAAGAACTTTACAAGAATAGCCTTTTCCCTTCCCTATTTGCGTTTATCACACTATCTACTCCCTCCCCTTTATGGGGAGGGCTGGGGAGGGGTCTTCCTTTGTGAGTGGCTAGGGGGCTGTCTTTTAATTCTTAAACACTCTCTTATCGTTTACGTGCTTAGCCTTACCAATTGAGCGCTGAATGCTTCCTGGCTCCTTGATGTGGATGTTTGGCTTGATGCCTACCATAGATACGATGCGGTCGTAGAGAGGCTTGATGAATGGCATCTGCTTTGAAGGGTTTGGAGAGAAGTATTCTGTACGAAGCTCAACGTCAAGGTCGAAGGTATCCTCGTTGTTCTTACGGTCAACGGTGATGAAATACTGAGGAGTGAAGGCTGGGAACTCAGTGAGACAAGTCTCAATCTGGCTTGGGAATACGTTCACGCCACGGATGATCATCATATCGTCAGAACGGCCGAGGATGCGATCCATACGAACAGCAGTACGTCCGCACTTACATGGCTCGTAGATGAGACGGGTAAGGTCACGGGTACGATAGCGAAGGATTGGCATTGCCTCCTTGGTGAGTGATGTGAAGACAAGCTCACCAAACTCGCCTGGCTCACATGGCTCAAGAGTGTCAGGATTGATGATTTCTGGGTAGTACATATCCTCCCAAAGGTGGGTACCGTCCTGATATTCACACTCACCACCAACACCAGGACCGCTCATCTCTGTAAGACCGTAGATGTCGATAGCCTTGATGTGAAGCTTATCCTCAAGTTCCTTACGCATACCCTCTGTCCAAGGCTCTGCACCAAAGAAACCTACACGGAGCTTCATATCGTCGATAGAAACGCCATCGGTATTCTCAAGTACCTCAGCAAGGTGAAGGGCGTATGAAGGAGTACAGCAGAGAACAGAAGAACCTAAGTCCTTCATGAGCATGATCTGCTTGCTTGAGTTTCCGGCAGATGTAGGCAACTGCACAGCACCGAGATGACCGGCTGCATCGTGAGCACCAAGACCGCCTGTGAAGAGTCCGTAACCGTAGCTTACCTGCACGATATCACCCTTTGTAACGCCACCAGCAGCAAACACACGAGCTGCACCTTCTGCCCAACGCTCAAGGTCGCCCTTGGTGTATGTGCCAACAACTGGCTTACCTGTAGTACCGCTTGAAGCATGAACACGGGTAATCTGCTCCATAGGAACAGCATTCAATCCGAATGGATATTCGTCACGAAGGTCGTGCTTGGTTGTGAAAGGAAGCTTATGGATATCCTGTACGCCCTTGATGTCCTCAGGCTTGATACCCATCTTATCCATTTTCTTACGGTAGAATGGTACGTTCTCGTAACATCTTTTCACTGTAGCCACGAGTCTCTCAGACTGCAGCTTGGTCATGGACTCACGGTCCATGCACTCCATTTCTGGGTTTAGTATCATAAAAAAGACCCACCCCCCTTACCCCTCCCATAAAGGGAGGGGAGTAGTTACAACTCTTACCAGTGGGGTGATACTGCGTAGAGTTTATTTTAAATTTATTGAATTATTTGTTATTGACGAATCCCCCAACCGTTTATCAAACTAATCACTCCATCCCCTTTATGGGGAGGGCTGGGGAGGGGTCCTATGCTTTCCTTACTCCTTCATCAAACGCCTTGAGGTTAGCCTCTACCACAGCCTCACCCTTACGGGCAAAGACAACGGCGATAGCTGCACGAAGCTGCTCGACAGTAAGGATTTCGATGTAAGGAGCAGCCATACCGAGAAGCACCATGTTAGCGCCACGAGGGTTGCCAGCATCCTTTGCCACAGTATCAATATCGAGCTTTGCAACAGAAGGAAGAGCGTCAAGCTCTGCCTGAAGAGCATCCTCATCAGGATAGTTAGGGATATTGACGAATGGCTTACTTGAAGTCACAACCGTACCCTTCTTTGAGAGATAAGGCATATAACGGAGAGCCTCCATTGGTTCCATAGAGATGACAACATCTGCACCTCCGAGTGAGATAAGGTCTGAATAGATTGGCTCGGTGCTGAGACGCAGATTTGACTGCACATCACCACCTCTCTGACTCATTCCGTGAACCTCTGCCTGCTTCAGATACAAGCCAGCCTTGGTTGCTGCCTCACCTATGATTGTAGCGATAGAGAGGATACCTTGTCCTCCCACACCGCAGAGAATTATATCTTTTTTCATGTTTACTTTCCCTCCTTTGCTTTTGCCTTTTCACGAGCGTGACGAGATGCTGTCTGAATGCACTCTCTTCTTGGAATAATGACACTTACGCCCTCATAAGCCAACTCCTTGCGGATAAGGTCTGTGATTGCTGGGATATTCTTTGGAAGAGGAGTTACAACGTGAAGATGCTCTGGATCCATACCAAGACCGAGACAGATAGCCTCGAACTTATTGGTACCGGCACTATCCTGACCACCAGTCATACCAGTGGTGAGGTTATCAGAAATGATAACAGTAATAGGAGAATTATCGTTGATGGCATCGAGCAAGCCTGTCATGCCAGAATGGGTGAATGTAGAGTCACCGATAATGGCGATTGAAGGACGAAGACCTGCATCGGCAGCACCCTTAGCCATAGTGATAGAAGCGCCCATATCCACACAAGAAGCGAGAGCCTTGAATGGAGGCAAAGCACCGAGGGTATAGCAACCGATGTCGCCGAATACGCGGGCATCCTCAAACTCATCAATGATCTGACGCAATGCAGCATAAACATCTCTATGACCGCAACCCTGACAAAGCTGTGGAGGACGTGCAGCGAGGTTCTTTGCAGGAGCAAAGCCCTCTGGAAGATTCACACCAAGTGCCTTTGCTACGCTATCTGGAGTAAGCTCACCATAACGAGGGAGGTCACCAGTATAGCGTCCCTTGATTGGAGCCACATCACCGATGATACGACGTGCCTCCTCCTCAACAACAGGCTGACCATCCTCAACAACGAGGATTTCGTCACACTCCTTTGCAAGCTTCATAACCTTATCAGCAGGCAATGGATACTGTGAAACCTTGAGGATATTGGCATTGTCACCAACAGCTTCCTTTACGTAGTTATAGCCAATACCACAGGCAATAACACCGAGTTTCTTGTCTGCGATTGTCTCAACCTTATTATATACAGACTTCTCAGAAGCCTCTACCATAGCAGGCTGCTTGTCAATAAGAGCAGCATACTTTTTCTTTGCAATACCAGGAAGAAGAACCCACTGGTCAGTAGAAGGATTCATCTTATTCTCATCGAGAAGTTCGCCAACCTCTACGGCTGCACGGCTATGAGCCAGACGGGTAACGATACGCAGAACTACAGGTTCCTTGATAGCCTCAGAATACTCGAAGGCAGTCTTCATCATATCGTATGCCTCCTGCTGATCAGAAGGCTCGAAAGCAGGAATCATGGCAAACTTTGCATAGAAACGTGAATCCTGCTCATTCTGACTTGAATGCATTGAAGGATCATCGGCAGCAAGCACGATAAGACCACCATTTACACCAGTAATGGCAGAATTTACAAAAGCATCGGCACAAACATTCATACCGACATGCTTCATGCACACAAGAGCACGCTTACCAGCATAAGACATTCCGAGAGCAGCCTCCATAGCTGTCTTCTCATTAGTACACCAACGGCTATGCACACCACGCTGCTTCGCGATGTCATTGCCCTGTATAAATTCAGTTATCTCGGTACTTGGAGTACCTGGATAAGCATACACGCCACTAAGTCCGGCATGAATAGCACCCAAGGCAATAGCCTCGTCGCCGAGCAATAATTTCTTACTCATTAAGTTTTAGGTAATATTAAAGTTCACTATTAAGTTGCAAAGTTAGTAAAAATATTCCTATTTCAGTAACAATTTCCTATTTTTTTAACTCTATTAACACAAAAATGTAACTATCCGACTACTTTTTGAGTAGCTTATCGATAGTGCTTGTAATGCCAAATAAAAAGGCGATGCCCAAACGAGCATCGCCTTTATCGCGAACGAATATTCATTTAATATTCATCATCCTCATCATAAGTGTCAAAAGTACCGAAGCCATCGTAATACATAGACTTCGACTCAATGACAAAGCCACTGCCACTTCCTGTATCGCCAGTACCACCGCCAAACTCGAGTCTTCCGGCTGAAATAGTATCCATAATGGCAGGCAGCACAGCCTTCTCCACAACAATGGACGGTTTCATATATTTCTTTTTCATATCCATATCTTTTGAATTTATTTACCTAATTTACTTAGCAAGATACTTCTTGCCGCCCTTGATTACAATACCCTTATAATCATTACCGACCTTCTGACCAGCAAGGTTATAGCGAGTAGCGTTGTCATCAGAACCTGCAACGACATTATCAATGCCTGTAGCTTCTTCCTCGACAAAGACGAGCTCAAGCTGATCCTTTGCAAGTGCCAATGAAGCACCAGAAGCATCAAGATAGCACTTACCTGCAGGAATTCTGAACTTAGAACTTATTCTATACAAGCCTGGCTTACCATCCTTTGTTCCAATAACGAAGGCATTTGCACTTGAAGTGACAAGCTTATCGAAGAGAACAGGCTTCAAATAATTCACATTAGGCGCAGAACCTGCAATAGTACCCACTACATGATATGCTGATTTCTTATCGCCATAGATAAATACAGGTGTACCTGCAGGAATCTCGTCAATAGAGGTGAGCGTTACACTATGTGCATTAATCTTTTTGGCAACATAAGCCTTAGCACCATCAGTAATCCTAACATCAGTAAATGCGGTATAAGAAGCCCAACCTGCACCATTAGTCTTGATAGGACAATGTTTTGAGATAATTGCAGCAGGATCCCATTCTCCAGCAAAAGATACAAGACTTGCCTTTGTTATATCAGCAGCATTATTATCACTATCAATCACAGTTCCATCAATTTCATAAACAGCGAAGCGACGATTCGTGACAGCTCCCATATTCTCTCCCCAATAAGAAGATGCATTAGGAAGAATATTTGTTATTGTTCCCACAAAGATTGCAGCAGGAGCAGCCTGACCATGAGCATGCCAACCACGTGCGAAGCGGTATGTGTCACTCTGAGAAGGAGCACCACTAACAAGACAATTAACGAATACATGGCCAGTCTCACTTCCATAAGTTGAAGGAGCTGCGATAACACCACCTTCGGATTTGTTGTCACTTGTAGTAACAATCAAGTTAACGCTATTGAACAGGATATTACCAGAACCACAAACGAAATCAACAGTACCTTCAATCTTACCTCCCTCGAAGTAAGCTTTCATACCATTAGCACCATTGCTGTAATATACGTCCTGTCTGCCCTTGAGATATACGTTCTTGCAGATTGTCTTTGTTCCCTGATCCCAGAGAGCAACGCCACGCTCTGCCTGCGTATTCTTATTATAAGGAGCATAGCACTGAATTGTAACATCCTGAAGATAAAGACCTGTACTTGTATTCTTTAAAGTAGCAGTTTTGTCAAGACCTTCCTTTGCAGGAGAATTCATTATGATAACGCCATCTCTTGACTCACCAACGATAGCGATATTATTTGCCCTAATCTCTGTATTTATATCAGATTCAAGATCGTATGTGCCATTTGGCAGATAGATAGTAACATTACCACCCATCGCATTTGCCTGCTTGATAGCCTCTTTCAACAGATTAACATTGCCTGCCTCCACGTTGAATGTCTTCGTATCCTCATCATATTCAAGACCACTCCATTCCTCTGCAATAATGTATGGACAATAATCACCAAGAGTAAACTTAAGAGTTGCACTCTCTGTACCCTTGTAGATGTAAGTTGCAAAAACATTATAAGAAGTAGAATTATCACAATTCTCAGATATAGTAGGAATTTCAATAGGAGCATCACCATTAACGCTTACAGTAGCATTAGTGTTAGAATGACGGCAAGCTCCGATATAGAACTTAACTGGACGATCTACACTTATAGTAGCACCTACACCATTACAATATCCATGCTGATTGTCATGCCATTCACCTCCAATGCTCTTAACGCAAGCAGGAAGCTTACCATCTTCTGGAACAACAACCGTATAAGGATTTGAACGGAAGTCAATCTTGAATGGTTCAAATGGTATAGTATATATGTGCTCAATAGAAATACCATGCAGATAAGTCTCATTTCCAGTTTCAACCTTCAATGTCAAAGTAGTTGCACCACCATTATATTTGAATACTGCAGACTCTCCATCTACATCTACAGGAGCAGCAGCCGAGCCAATCTCCTTAGTACCACTAAACAATCTAAAATTAGTAATAGCTCCAAAGCTACATCTATCCAAGGTAATAAGAGCATTACCAGCGACCTTAAGTTCTATCTCATCACCACCATGAAATGCCCATCCATGATCTGGATCATGATAATAAGCACCTGTATTAGAGATTTCTATAACCTCATGATCCTCTGGATACCAGCCTTTCTTTCTAAAGTCAAAGTAATATGAAGATGTCATTGTAGGTTCTTCAATCAAAGTAGCCTTAGCATAAAGATTCAAATCTTCGTTTACTACAGTTGACTCCTTGACCTTCAATGCATATTCATCCGTGCTCTTGAACCAACCACGGAACTTACAGCCTGCAGGAACGGTAACATTAGACTCATTGTACTTGAATGTAAGCGCAGAACCCTCATTCACTACATCTGTACCAATAACATTTCCATCAGTATTATGGTATGTAACCTTTACTTTAGAAGATTGCTGCTCATAATCTCCAACTCTCTTTATGCTGAAATAAGGATAATATACATTACCTAATTTATCCTGAGTAGTAGTAATAGTCAATTCACAATCCGACTCAACGTTAAACTGCCCAGTTGCAATCTTTGTTTTATCAACGAAAAACTTTTCCCCTTGGTTGCTCTTACTATCGACAAATGCAATTTGCTTATCACCTGCATAGACATATATATCACCACCATAATCGGTAATACCAAGCCCGATTTCATATTTTCCAGAAACTACAGGCACTTTTATCTTACCTGCATATATGCCATATTGATTACCATGATATTTCATTCCAGAAATACATGCCAAATAGCTTGCAGGCTCAGTTCCTACCAAAGTAGGAACATCTCCTGTTAAACCAACAACATACGAATCGTTATCCTGTGAAATAACATTTGCCCAAGACAGAGTAAAGTCAAGTTTTAATTCCTTGAAGTCTGCCCACGACATTCCCGTCCCCATAACCAATAGGAACAACGTCAATAATGTTCTAATTCTTTTTACCATATTTATATTAATTCTTATTGTTAATATTTCCCAAAGAGAGCGTGCAATGTATTTTTATTTGTTAAAAGAACATTCAGTTGCAAAGATACAAATCTTTTTTCTTTTCTCCAAATTTTCGTTATAATTTATTGTGTTTTTCTATGAATACGATTAATTAAATGAATTTACATTTTACAAAAGGAAAGCGGCACTCAATCGAGCACCGCTTTCTATTACACTATTATATACTAAGGATTATTCTTCATCCTCATCATCCCAAATATTGCCACCTTTGGCATCGACGGCGAAGTTACTACCATCATCAATATCACCCTTGATGGAAACAGTTTCCATGAGAGCCTTGAGCTGAGCCTTTTCAACAATGATTGAAGGCTTGATATATTTCTTATTCATATACTTTAATCTAATAGAGAGTTAATAATCAAGTTTACTTCACATACTTCTTGCCATCGTTGCCGACAACAATGCCCTTATAGTCCTTGCCAACAGCCTGACCTGCGAGGTTATAGAATACAGTTGCAGCCTTATCCTCAGCACCAGCAACTACGCTTTCAATACCTGTAGCCTCCTCACCATTAGCAAATGTAATCTTCAGCGACTTAGCATTAGCATTTGGAGCATAGAGATAAGCCTTACCAGCAGGAACATTGATTGCAGTCTTCACGCAATAGAAACCACCCTCATAAGTATCAAGGTTGGTAGCTACAATATATGCCTTACTCTCTGGATAGAGCATTATATCACTTGAACAACCCACTGTCAGATTATTATCCTGAGGATAACTTGATGTAGCATCAACTACATTAGCAAACAACTCTGCGTATGGCTCACCCTTAATGAATACACCTTCACCATAAGTGAAATGCTTAACCTCCTCAAGAGTTACTGTCTCATCATCAACTGAGGTAGCAACGTATGCCTTAGCACCAAGTGGACATGCAACTACATAACCTCTGAGAAGAGATGTGAATGAAGCCCAACCAGCAGAATTAAGAGTAATCATAGGAAGAGCATCCCTGAACCACTTCTGAACTACACGAATCCTATAGAAACGGTTACCCTTACCTGTTGCAGTAATTAACACATAGCCATTTGCGGCATCCGCCTGAGTTGCTGTATAGCCTTTATTTACATCATAATTCTTACCATCAACATTTCCTACAGTATAGCTAGTCTGACCTGCTGGACAAGTGATATACACCTTATCACCAGGTCTGCGGACAGGCACCTTAATTGTAGAACCTGCAGAAAGTGCACCATAAAAAACTTTACCAGACGGTGTTGCCTTGAAATAGCTATTTGAAGTTGGTGTTGCATCAACCTCAAGGCTCAAACCTGCAATATCAGAATGGATTTCGCCAATACTATGAACGATAAAGCTTTCCTTTACGATCTGATCTCCATCTTTTGCATTCTCCCAGTCCCAAATAGCCTCACGCTCTGCAACATCCATAGGAGTAAGAGCCTTTAACAGAGCTTCAGCAGCTGTAAGATCTTCATAGTTCACGACAAGATCCTGACGCTCTTCTGATAACAGATCATAAGCTTTACGGGCAGCATCAATTCTTGCCTTGCAAGCTTCACTATTCTCAACCTCACCAATCGCTTCAATCAAGGCAACAACTGCATTTACAGCATCTGCGTCAGCCTTGAGGGCTTTATTTTCATACCCACAAACAGTACATGTATAATAACTAGGCAATGTTATTATTGCTATATAATTGTGAGCACCATATTTCACATAATCTTCCAGATCAGCTGGAACTGCACTATAATCTGTTATATTACAGCCATCTGCTGTACACTTATGATAGTGGTGAGTCTCTGTCTGTTCCCATAATCCACTAAATGAGTGAACGTGAGGAGTTGCCTCTACAACTTTCTTTACACCGATATATGGGAAATACACGTTAGTTGCATTCGTTTTCGCATAGATTTTCAGAATACAATCTGACTCTACTGCAACAATGTCAGTTGCAACATTATTATTATTAGCAGCATACTTACCTCCAATGGTGTTAATAGAAGTCAACTCTTTAGTACCATCAAAAACAGCTATATCACCACCATAATCACTCATGCCAAGACTAATCTCATACTTACCAGCCTTTACAGGAACCTCAATTTCTGCATTATAGTACAAACCATAAGTTGCGTCCTTGTAATAGCCTAAGAAATAAGCCAGATAATTAGCAGGTTTAGTAGTCGCTAAAGTTGGATTGCCATTATCTATTGCAGTCACATAATAACTACTAGCGCTACCATTTGGATTGATGTTTCCTGCAGCCCAAGAATCAATAAATCTGAGTGAAAAATTCTGGAATCCAGTTTCTTCTACTAATTCTGTTTCTGCTACTTTTGTAACTGCGATATATGGGAAATACACATTGTTATTGTCTTCATTACCATTAGCATAGATTTCAATAACGCAATCAGATGTTACAGAAGCCTCACCAGAAACAATATTTGCATGATTTTCAGCAAACTTATTTGACGACATAGTGTTAATGGTAGTCAATGCGCTTGAACCATCAGTAACTACGACTTTACCACCATAATCATTCGTACCAAGATCGATTCTATACTTGCCAGCCTTTACAGGAACTCTCAACTTTACACCAAAGTACACACCATAAGAACTGCTATGGTAATAACCATAGAAATGAGCCAAATAGCCCTCAGTTTCCGTGCCAGACAAAGTAGCCACGCCATCTGTGACAGATGTAATATACAAACTACTTGCAGACCCACCTGTACTAATAGCTTTAGCCCAATCCTTTGTGAAATCTAATTCAAAGTCCTTGAACTCAGCCCAAGACATACCCGTTCCAATAAGCAATAGGAATAAGGTAATAAGTGTTTTCAAATGTTTCATATTCGTATTTTTTTAGTTATTAATTTCAGTTGTTTAATCACTTTTTCTCCCTTGTCTATCAACAATAGATTTCAGGGTTTTGGGGAATATTTGTGGCAAAAGTAGGAAAAAATATTAATAATTGCAAATATTTTTGGTATTTTTCTTCAAAAATGAGCGCAAAAATCATTTTTCAGCAAAAAGCAAACAAGAAAAAAAGGTATTTTTAACATTTCGCTTGAACTTTCCCTCTATAAACACTAAATTTAAAGCAACTTCACAACAATTAGGCTATAAGTCCCTAATAAGCTATATTTTACACTATTTCCTGCAAGGGCACTTGAGAACCGCAATCTTATCGTCTGATGCAATACATTCCGCAAGTATAGCAATAAGCCTCTATTTCAACAATCAAAAAAAACGGCACCCTTACGAGCGCCGTTTCTATTATCATATGTCTAAATAACTCAAGTATTTATTCCTCTTCCTCATCATCCCAGACATTACCTTCCTTAGCATTGATGGTATAGTCTGAAGGATCATTAATTTCACCTTTAACGGAAACCGTTTCCATGAAAGCCTTGAGAAGAGTTGCCTCAACAACGATTGTAGGCTTGATATATTTCTTATTCATATACTTTATCTTAATAGAGAATTAATAAGTTTACTTCACATACTTCTTGCCATCGTTGCCGATAACAACACCCTTGTAGTTCTTTCCAACCTTCTGACCAGAGAGGTTATAGAATACTGTAGGAGTCTCTTTCTCAGCACCTGCAAAAAGACTCTCAATACCTGTAGCCTCAGAGCCATCAGCGAATGTTATCTTCAAAGCCTTTGCACGGCGCATCTTTGCCTCTGCTTGTGGATTGTAGAGGTATGCCTTGCCTGCAGGAACCGTAACATTAGAGTTCACGTAGTAGAAACCGGCTTCTTCATCAGCTCCTTTGGTAGCCATAACATAAGCACAACTTTCATAAGTAAGGTCAACATCCTCTATACAACCAATAGTAAGGTTCTTTTCTGTAGGAACATCAGATGTACCATCAACAATCGTAGCATACAGTTCATCGTAATCACCACCATGAATGAACACACCTTCTCCGCAACCAAATTTTTCAACCTTAGTAAGAGTGACAGTTCCATAATCTCCTTCGTCAGGATTAACCTCAGTAGCTACGTATGCAGTTGCTGTTGACGGCAATGTTACAACATAACCAGGAATGAGGGATGTGAATGATGCCCAACCTCTACAATTAAGAGTTATCTTTGGAAGAACTGATTTGAATTCATTCTGTACAACCTCTATCTGGTGGAATTGAGCTCCTTCTTCACCAACAGCCGTGATTAGTACATAACCTTGCGCAGCATCATTTGCGGTTGCATTATATGTTTTCGTTTCTGTATTAACTGGAGTAGTACCTATTTTATAATTATACTTGCTCTGACATATAATAGTCACTTTATCCCCAGCATGACGGACTGGCACCTTTATTGTGCAGCCATCCGTAAGCTTGGCATAATAAACCTTTCCAGACTTCACAACTGTGAATGAGCCTTTAGTCGCATCAACTTCAAGTTTAAGACTTGCAGGATCATCCCCAGAATGTATGTAACCTTTAGCATATTGCAAATTAGTCTCGTCCAAAATGCCAGTTGGCACTCCATTCTTCCAATTCCATGTTGCAGTACGCTCAGGAACGATAGTCTGCCCGCCTTGAGCACACATAACACATGTTCCTATTACCAACAGGAACAAGGTAAAAAGCACTTTTAAATGTTTCATTTTCATTATTGTTATTCTGTTATTCTTTCACATCTTCATGTAATCTGTATAGACCAAAGTCTTACACCTATCGAGATATTTGGGGTCAAAAGTACATAAAAAATTCAACAAATGCAAATTTTGCATACATTTTTACATAGATATGCTCAAAAAAATATCATTTCATCAAAAAAAAAGTACAAAAATGAATAGAAATCACACATTTCCAATATCAAAATTGCATTTTTGCAATAAAGATATTTACACAACAAATAGCATATAATCCTCTAACAATCACACATTACACAATGCACAATGCGCAACTCCGTTTCAACACATCAACAATGTTTTTTCCATAGCTTTCCCCTCATTATTCCGTAGATACTCCATATCAACTCCATATCAACTCCATATCAAGTCCATCGTTTCGATGGAGTAACGATGGAGTAACGATGGAGTAACGATGGAGTATCTACGGAGGAAGAGCAAACAAAAAGCCGCCTCACTTGCAAGGTGAGACGGCTTTCTGCAAATATCAGATAGTTTTACTTCTTCATCTTATGCTTTACAAAGAAATAGACAACAGCGAGGAGAACAAGCGCAATAATGGCATATTTGATATAGTCGCCATACTCATTAATCTTGTCCTCAAGCTGATCCTCTGGCACAACGCTATAGAGATACCATCCAAGAGCAGCAAGAATACAGTTCCAAACGCCAGCTCCAATAGTGGTGAAGAGGAGGAAACTGCCAAAGTTCATCCTTGCAAGTCCGGCAGGAATACTGATGAGATGACGGATGCCAGGAATAAGACGACCTGTTATCGTTGCCACCTTACCATGATCATCGAAATACTTCTCGCTCTTCTCCACCTTCTCCTGATTAAGAAGGCACATCTTACCCCATTTGCTATTTGCAAAGCGGTAGATGACTGGACGACCGAGATACTTGCCCGCAATATAGTTGATTGTAGCGCCACAATCTGCACCGATAGTGGCAAACAATATCACGAGCCAAACATTAAGATTTCCACCAGCAGCATGATAAGCTGCAGGTGATACTACGAGTTCTGATGGTACCGGTATCACGGTACTCTCCAACAGCATCAAAAAGAAGATTGTTGGGTAATTCAGATTTGATAAAAGATTTGATAGAAGTGATGAGAACATACAAAAAACTAAACACGGCCCCTCACCCGCCCTACGGGCACCCTCTCCCCAAAGGGCGAGGGATGAGTTACCATTATTCGCTATTAACGAAACGATATTTTAAATGATTAATATTTTTTCTTCTATTTATAAATTCCAATCTTTAGCCCCACGACGCATCAATAGTAACTTTTCCCTCGCCCCTTGGGGAGAGGGTGTCCGTAGGACGGGTGAGGGGCTGTGGTTAGTGTTTCTTCTCCCACTCCACCCATTCCTTCATCGGCAAATCCTTCGGGAAATACGTAGAGAAGATTGTCATTGTATCAGTAGGATTCGTCTCTATCGCCTTTTCCAAGGCTTCAAGATATTCCTCACGATGATCAGTTTTCAAGGCTGCGTATGCAAGGCGTTCAAAGCCAGAATCCATTTCGACACCACATTCGGTAAGAATGCGCTTTGTCTCAGAAAGAACCTGATAGCCAACCTCGTATGCGCTTGCATCAACGAACATACAGCCAATCTTGATATATGTTTGCGGATCATTATCCGTCTTGTTCAAGGCTTGATTGAAATACTCGTATGCCCCTTGCATATCATGCTGTTCAAGCTTGATACCACCACGAAGCAACAGAACCTTATATTCTGCAATACCGCACATCTCAAGTCTATCGGCATAGAACATAGCATCACCTTCCTTGCCCTGTGCAGCAGCTATATAGGCAGCCTGACGGTATATCTCCATTCTCACGACCTCTGGAACCGCGCCATCAAGGTCGTTATGCTCATCCTCAAGAGAAAAAATTGCCTCCTGAATATGCGCCTCGGCATTCACATAATCCTCCATAGCAAAAAGCACGGAGGCTATCAACACCTCACCCTGAACATCGTATGGCACAAGCGTAAGATACTGTTGGAAAGAATCCTTAGCGCCCTCGTTATCTCCGAGAGCAAAGAGACAGTTACCCTTAGTTAGATACACCTCTGGTAGCTTGGGCTGAATAGCCTCAGCATATTCCGCGCTTTGAAGGGCATCGTGCGTAAGACCAAGATGATACTGGCATTGAGCCAGTTGAAGCCATGCCATTAGCGAATAAGCATCTACATCGATACTCTTGTTCCAATAGTCGATAGCCTCGGCATATTGTTCGCGAGCCGTCAAAATCCTTGCCTTAGCCTCAAGATAGTCACCTTCCTCATAATATGCCTCGTCAGACACTTTTGAAAGCCAGTAATCGGCATAGTCCCATTGACGATAGTCACACATAAGTAGCGTTACATCAAGCACATAGTCGTTGAAGACATCTGAAGGTGAACTCTCCTCTTCATCATCATCGTCATCATCCGTAAATGCAGGTCCGAGGTCTTCCATTTCCGTATTCTCAATAGATTCGTCAGGAAGCTCTGGGCATTTCTCCACGAGCAATTTCTGAGCCTCATCCGCCCTTTCACGGAAAAGCATAATCTCAGCCCTTAGATAGATAGCATCTACAATTTCTGCATCTACAAGCAGTCGGGATATATTCTCTGCCTCGTCAATATTCTCCGCCATAATAGCGGTACGAGCCTTGAACACCAGTCCCTTCTCATTATCAGGGAATAGCGACAGGAGATAATCAACCACCTTACCTGCCATCGGCTCGTCGCCCTTCACATGGAAATACTCAGCAACATCCACAAGATCATCAGCGTCGAAGTATTCCACGGCGCCACGTTCCATTGCCTCCTGCACCTTCGCAAGAAGTTCCTTGAACTCATTTGATCTTATGTAACGTTGAAAATCGGAAGGGATCATTAAAAAACCAACAGCCCCTCACCCGCCCTACGGGCACCCTCTCCCCAAGGGGCGAGGGAGAAGTTAGTATTGCAGTCTAAATGCCTTTCGTTTAAACACAAAGCATTAAACCTTAAATACTAAACTTTGAACGGCAAGTCTAAATTTATATTGTCCTTTATAGTCGAGATGACAGTTTCGATATGATAGAACACTTCTTCGTTCGTAAAGCGTATAACCTTGTAGCCCATACTTTCCAGCCAGTTTTGCCTTATTCTGTCTTCTTGTTGCTGAACGATGTCATTGTGATAACCACCATCAATTTCTATAATCAGCCTTTGTTTAAGACTAATGAAATCAACGATATAATCACCAATAACATGTTGCCTCCTAAACCTCACCCCAAGTTGCTCTTGTCGCAAATAATGCCACAAAAGACTTTCCGCATCGGTCATATTCGAACGATTTGTTTTCGCATTCTCTTTAGTGACCGAATAAGAATCTGGATATGCGGTTTTGAAGTCCATAAGCAGAAAAGACTAACTTTTCCCTCGCCCCTTGGGGAGAGGGTGTCACAAAGTGACGGGTGAGGGGCTAGCCTATTTGCTACTCTTCAACCCCACCGTCTTATTGAACACCAGTTTCTCTGCTGTTGAATCTGGATCCACGTTGTAGTAGCCGATACGCTGGAACTGGAGATAGTCGAGAGGCTTGGCATTGGTGAGCCATTTCTCAACGTAGGCAGTCTTGATCTCAAGAGAGTTAGGATTGATGAAATGACGCATATCCTCAATGTCGATACGCTCCTTACCCAGACTCTTAGAATAGTTAGCCACCTCATCGCGTGGGTTCTCCACCATCCACAGACGGTCGTAGTTCCTTACCTCTGCCTCTACGCAATGGTCAACGCTTACCCAGTGGATTGTCTTACCCTTGATCTTCATATTAGCATTTGCCTCTCCTGTCTTTGTCTCAGGGATGTACTCTGCATGAATCTCAACGATATTGCCCTCTGCGTCCTTCACGATGCACTCCTCCGGATTCTCAGAGCACTTGATGATATACGCATTCTTCAGGCGAACCTCCTTGCCTGGACCAAGACGGAAGAACTTCTTAGGAGCATCCTCCATGAAGTCGTCACGCTCAATCCACAGGTTGCGAGAGAAGGTTATCTCATGCGTTCCGCTATTCTCATCCTCTGGGTTATTGATAGCCGTAAGTTCCTCTGTCTTGCCCTCTGGATAGTTGGTTATGACGAGCTTTACAGGATCAATAACGGCACTCACACGAGTTGCACGGGTATTAAGATCCTCACGGATAGCACTCTCCATAAGAGCCATCTCGTTGAGGGCGTCAAATGTTGTGTAGCCAATCTTATCAATAAACTTCAGGATACCCTCTGGAGAATAGCCTCTGCGACGGAAACCGCAGATTGTTGGCATACGAGGGTCGTCCCAACCAGAAACGACACCTTCCTTAGTGAGCATCAATAGGTTACGCTTTGAGAGGAGGATATGAGTAAGGTTGAGCTTATTGAACTCTGTCTGACGTGGACGATTATCATCCAAAGGCTTATCATCGCCTGCCACTTCCTTTGCCCAGTCAACAAACAGATCATAGAGCGGACGATGGCTAACGAATTCCAATGTGCAGAGTGAATGTGTCACGCCCTCCCAGTAGTCACACTGACCGTGGGTATAGTCATACATAGGATATGCGTTCCACTTGTTGCCTGTACGCCAATGTGGCATATTGAGCACACGATACATGATAGGGTCGCGGAAGTGCATATTCGGACTTGCCATATCAATCTTGGCACGGAGAACCATCTTGCCAGGCTCCATGTTGCCTGAGTTCATCTCCTCGAAGAGAGCAAGACTTTCCTCTACCGGACGGTCACGATATGGTGAGTTCTGACCAGGCTGAGTAGGAGTTCCCTTCTGAGCGGCAATCTGCTCGGCTGACTGCTCGTCAACGTATGCCTTGCCACGCTTGATAAGCTCTACGGCGAGGTCCCAGAGCTTCTGGAAATAGTCAGAAGCATACAGGATATTGCCCCACTTGAAACCAAGCCACTCAATATCGCGCTTGATAGCCTCTACATACTCAGTATCCTCTTTCTGAGGATTGGTATCATCCATACGAAGGTTACAAACGCCACCATACTTCTGAGCAATGCCGAAGTCGAGTGCGATAGCCTTTGCATGACCGATATGCAGATAGCCGTTAGGCTCTGGTGGGAAACGTGTCTGCAAACGACCACCGTTCTTGCCTTCAGCAAGATCCTTCTCCACTTTCTGCTCTATGAAATTGAGGCTCTTCTTCTCTTCCTCATTCTTTATTTCTTCTGCCATATATTTATTGTCTTTTTTGTTTTTTATCTTGCCAGAATATCTAGAATTTCTAGTAGTTCCAGATATTCTAGATTGCCCAGTCTCTTTAGCGACTTCACAAATCAATTCAGCCACTACCGACTGCTATTTTACTGCAAAATTACGAACTTTTTCCGAAATAAGGAAATTTTAACCAATATTTCACGCTAAATAGGAGTTTTTTTAATAACTTTGCAGTCCGAAAATTAATGAAAAATTAAAAATGAACAATGAAAAAAGCAAGTTAGTTCGCTAACTTGAACCGTCAAAAACGTTATCAGGCATTTCATTTTCATTTTTCTTTTTCACGTCAAAATTATACATAAAGATGAACCCATCTCACATTTTAGCAACTTTTATCATATCACTCTTATTCCCGATAGGCATTTCTGCCAAGACGCTAAAATTCGACGAGAACACCAAATATTCACGTCTCGCTATAGAATCAAGGTTACACGATTTCTACGGAAATAAGAAACCTATGGGATTTCCGATATTCCTCATGGACGGAACGCTCGACACTCCTCTCGACAGCAAAAGCAAGACCACATTCGACTATGTGCCTGGACTTGTAGCCAAAGCCGCTATGGAGGCAGTTGACCTCTACAAGCAGGAGGCTTGGGCTCGCAGCATTTTCTATAGCGTGGAGTGGTACGCCAACCTCTATTACAACAAGGTTCCAACCAAAGGCGGAAGTCTCGACGACCTCAATTCTGCAAAGATTTATCTCCCTATCCACGACCTTACAAAGGAAGGCGGTCTCTATGCCCCTTTCTGCAACGATTCCACAGCCATAAAGGCTGAAATGGCCATTGATGCCACCGTCAAGGGACTTCAGGCTCATATCAAGAAATACAGCATCAAGGACTCTCAGTTTGAGGAGGCTCGTGGCGGTATGTGGCATAAGAAGAGCTACCCTAACCAGATGTGGCTCGACGGACAGTATATGGGCCCTGCCCTTATGGCTCAGTTGGTTAATCACGGATGCAACATTACAGGGAGCGCGGAGAGCGACTGGGATTTCATAACCAACCAGTTCAACATTACTTGGAGTTATCTCTGGAACAACGAGAAGCACCTTCTCTATCATGCTTTCTCTGCAACTCCAACCGACTCGCTCTCTTCCTGTTGGGCTGATCCCAAGACTGGTTGCAGCAAGGAGTTTTGGGCAAGAGCCGAGGGTTGGTATTTCCTCGCTCTCGTTGATGTCCTTGAGGAGATGCAGAAAGCAAAGCTCGAAAATTCAACCAATTACACAATTCTCCGTCAGTATCTCAACGAGCTTGCAAGAGGCGTTGCCATGTATCAGGAACAGAGAACTGGTTGCTGGTATCAGCTCATTGACAGGGGTGCAGGATATAATGCCTCATCATACAAGGGTGTTGACATGGCTACAAAGCACAACTATCTCGAATCATCTGCATCGGCACTCTTCATAGCCGCCTACTACAAGGGGACTCGTCTCGGACTTCTTGAGGATGATTATAGTGCCATGTGCGAAAAGGCATATCGTGGATTCGTTGAGACTTTCCTCGTTGACGACGGTTCTCCTTTCGGTGGTATCGACATCATAAGTAGTTGTCGCTCAGCAGGTCTCGGAGGCAAGGACAAACGTGACGGTTCAGCCGCTTACTATCTGCTCGGTCCTGATGTTAGTCGAGTAATGGAGCGTGATATGCAAACAGAAGGCAAGGCTCTTGGCGCTTTCATTCTTGCTGCCATAGAATATGAAAGAGCGCATCCAGAGGAGTAATCCCTTGATTTTTCAAGTGTAACTTTGTAACTTTCGCCCCTATTTGAAGGCTAAAGGCTAATGGCTAAAGGCTAATGACTAAAGGCTTTTGCCTTTCGTCTTTTTTGCCTTTGTACAAAATTGATACTTTCGTTTTTCATGGCTTCCTTTTAAGGAAGTTTTCTGGCACATTGCTTGGCAAAGTGCCGTGTTTTTCTTGGTAAGGAGAGGAAGAGAAGAGCAGCAGAAGAGCAACACTGGACCACCTCACACATGCAAAGATAGGTATTTTTACGCAAACCGCCAAATATTTTGCACCATTTTAACACGCTTTAATACGAAAGTTACAAAGTTACACTCATTTTTTCACCCCCACCGAGAAAAATTTCTCCTTATTAATTTACGCGCGAACCTTATTATATAAGAAATATAATTGATACCTTGTTGCATAGGGTGTAACTTTGTAACTTTGTAATTTTTGCTCTATAATTCCGCATTTCAAATTATAGCATATCCGAAATGTTTACAATCTTAGCCTTATGCTGTTTTTAATATAATTTAATGCAAGCTTTGCATAAAAACAGAAAAGTAGAATAAAAAGAAAAAATTGACATGACAAAAAATTACACAAAAAATGCAAGTTGGGAATTTTTGCCTTCATGCAAGAAAATTCAGACTGGCAGGTTTGTTTGTCAACAGAAAGACTGTTCACAAAAATAGCGGTTCGTTGTGAAACGAGCCGTTTTTTTTAGTGCCGAAAGTTACAAAGTAACAAAGTTACACTTGAAAAATCAAGGGATACGAGCGCAACCGGAGGATGAGGCAGAACCGAGCGGGAGGGGGACATATACATATCACACCTCAATTCTGAACGTTGTGCCCTTCCCCACTTCTGATTTCAGGACATAGATTTTTCCGTGATGGTATTCCTCTACGATGCGCTTGGCAAGTGAGAGACCGAGTCCCCAGCCACGAGTCTTTGTGGTAAAGCCCGGACGGAACACGTTCTTTATATTCTTCTTCTCTATTCCCTTGCCTGTATCAATAACATCGATAAGAACAGGCGAAGCAGCAACAGCTTTGATGGTTATAGTCCCCTCGCCCTCCATAGCATCAACGGCGTTCTTACAGAGGTTCTCAAGCACCCATTCAAAGAGAGAAGGATTGACCATGACGTGAGCCTTACAATCTGAGAACTCGTCAATTATCCTGACTTTCTGCGAAGTACGGCGATCCATATAATCCACCACATGACGAAGCATTTCTGCCAATGGAGTATCTACAGGCTCTGGGATAGAGCCAATCTTAGAGAATCGCTCGGCTATGAGTTGGAGACGCTTAACATCCTTATCCATTTCCGGGATAAGATCATCGTCTGGATAAGTCTCACGAAGTATCTGCGTCCAAGCCATCAAAGAAGAGATAGGAGTACCCAACTGATGAGCCGTTTCCTTCGACAATCCCACCCACACCTTGTTCTGCTCGGCTTTCTTAGAGGTCAAGAGCGCAAAGATAGCAATCACGACAAAGATAAGGACGATGCCCAACTGAACGTAAGGATAGAACGACAAACGGGTTATCATAACCGACTCGTCATAACTCACATGGATAGAACCTGCATCTGAACCAAGCGAAATCTTTATGTCACGACCAGAAGCACGCATCTTCTCTGCCATCTGAGCAGCAACAGCCATACTATCTTCATAGTTACTTGCATCAATCTCCACATTACGGAAAGTCTGTACATTGCCTTGATCATCAGTCACAATGACGGGAATAGTGTTGTTCTCATTGATAACCTTCAGCACAAGGTTTAGGTCGGTATTCTCTTCTGCCGTACTCAGAGAGCGCATAGCCTCAGCCCAGACTTCCATACGGTTACGCTCTTCAATGGCAAGGTCGCGTACAAGGATATGAGATACAACGAGCGAAGCCGCTGCAATTATCACAGCGGCAACTACCAAGGCAATCTTTACCTGTCGTATGTTCATCAAATCTTGTACAACCAATTTACCTATGATTTACACAAAAATGTTAATTGTTAATTATTAATTATTAATTGTTAATTACCAACAGGCTTCAGCATTTTCTCGAACTCCTCTCTTGGCAACGGACGAGAGTAATAATATCCCTGAATAGCATCTATACCCATTTTCTTAACCTTCTCATACTGGAATGAGGTCTCCACGCCCTCGGCAATAGCCTCCATACCGAGATTATGCACGAGACGAACACAAGCTGCCATAACTCGCGCTTGCTTCGGGTTATCGAGTCCCTTGACGAAAGACATATCAAACTTGATGATATCCAACGGCATAAGCTGGAACATACTTAGTGATGAGTAGCCCGTGCCAAAGTCGTCAAGCTCTATCTTCACTCCCCTGAGCTGACACTCACGAAGCACCTCTGCCAACCTTTCAAACTGATCGGTAAACAGGCTTTCAGTTACCTCAAGGTGCATATAACGAGACGTGACCGCCGTATCCTTGAGAGGTTTGAACCACTTGTGCATGAAATCTCTCTGCAACAGCTCGGAACGAGAGCAGTTTACTGATATCGGCACTATGCGGAGCCCCATATCCTGCCATCGTCGCTGGTTCTGGCATGTGCGTTTCCATGCGTAGAAATCCACCTCAGAGATAAAGCCAGTCTGCTCGAATACTGGTATGAACTCGACAGGCGATAGGAATCCGAATTCAGGATGCGTCCATCTTACGAGTGCCTCAGCACCAATAAGCTCACCTGTACGCGAGTCGTGTTTCGGCTGATAGTATATCTGGAACTCCTCACGTTCCAGAGCCTTCTCCATAGACCTCTCTATGCTGATGCGACGATCATAGAATTTCTGCATATCATCATCGAAAAGAGCATAGTGAGAGCCATACACATGCTTCACCGTATCGAGAGCCATAAGGGCGTGACGGCAATGCTCCTTCACGGGAACATTGTGATCAATACAACGCTTGATGCCGAACTTCAGTATGGCTACACCCTCCTCGGGCAATGGTAAGGTGAGAATCTTCCTCGTCTTCCTTATCATGGCATAGCGGTCGGAACTTGGAGCTATGCCAACAAACTGGTTGTCGTCATATCGTCCGAATATATAGTTCTCGGTTTGTGCCTTGCGTAGCAGAGCCACATTCTGCATCAGCAATTCGTTGGCAATCTTTGTTCCATAGCGTTCCCTTACCAATCGGAAGTCCTTAATGTCGGAAATGGCTATGGTGAAATCGGTATCAGGATTATCGTGAAGGACCTTCTCGGCATGATGGAAGAATGCCTGTCTTGTGAAAACTCCAGTCACATCATCATACTCAACATCTCGCAGCGTAGATGCAGACTCCCTCAATCGGATAATGTTACTAATACGTTTCAGCACGATGTTTCTCTTGTAAGGCTTGGTAACAAAATCCGTAGCGCCCAGTTCAAGACATCGCTCTTCCTCCTCCATATCGCTACTGGCAGTTGCCACAATGACAGGAATCTCCCTTAGAAGCTCGTCATCCTTCACGATTCTAAGAAACTCGTACCCGTTCATCACAGGCATCTGCACGTCAAGAACAATAATTGAGATATCCTGATAGTGTTCTTGGAGAACCTCAAGGCCCTCCTTACCATTCTCTGCCTGATAGACGTTGTATCGGTCCTCCATCATCGCGCAGAGCATCTCTCTATTTAATTCATTATCCTCAACTATGAGGATTGAACGTCGTCCTGCTTCTATTGCCATAACCGTCTTTCAAAGCCCTCTTTACAGAGGAATGTATAATAGTTAGAAAAAAAACACGTCTTTTTTATTACCTATATCAGAAAACTCCCATAGACAAAGGGAATCAACCTGTGTAGCTGATGAGACCACCGATGATAGTAGCATAGCATTCCTCAACCCTATTCAGTAGTTCCTCATCAGCAGGTTGGTCGCCGCTACGCAACTGCTCGGTAAGCGCAGAGGCAGCTTCACGAAGCTCGGTAAGGGCGAGATTAGCCGCAACGCCCTTCAAAGTGTGCACGGCACGGAAAGCAGAGGCATTATCGCCTGCCGCTACGGCATCGCGTAATTGCTGCATCGATGGATCGGAAGGAAACTTGAGCACGAACTTTTCTACAAGCCTGTCGCTCATCAACCGCGCTTTTACCTCTGCATAGTTTCCATGCAACTGTATGTATAAATCTTCTAAATTCATAAGCTCAATTTCTTTGTCTCCGTATAAAGCATAATCCAAGATATTGTTACACTTGCGACATCAGCAAGTGCCATACTCCACCAGACTCCCGTAACCCCTATCAGATGCGGAAGGATAATCAGCATCGGAATCAGGAAGAGCAACTGTCTTGTCAACGAAATCATCATTGAGGCGTGTGGGCGTCTTAATGTCTGGAAGAAAGACACGGCTACCATCTGACTTGCGACAAACGGGAAGGTACAGAGGCCGATAACCAATGCCTTCACACCTATTTCTATCATCTGCTCGTCATTAGTAAAGAAAGCCATCAACTCCCTGGTGAAGACAACTACGAATCCATAGCCAATACTCATGATGATGAACGCATGGAATATTGTGTACATCAAGACACTTCTTACTCGTATGTAATTCTGACGAACTACATTTATGCTTGTTATTATCTGCAATGCAAGTCCAAGACCAGAAACAGACGATATGAGCACTTGAGTAATTCTCTGTACGATGGCGTAGGAACCCAGATACAGATCTCCATGTTCACCAGCCACTTGAATAAGCGAAAGGTTGATCATAAGGGCTACCACACATCCACACGCATTAATGGAAAACGGTGATAATCCTATCGACAATATCTCTTTTACAAGACCGGAATCAATGCGGAATCCTCCCTTAGTGAAATGCACGAAGGCATTATGGTTAGAGAATATTTTCAGATATAGCAACCAAGAGACGCTTTCACATATTATTGAAGCCAAGGCAGCTCCTCGCATTCCCCATTTGAGAACAAACACAAAGATAAAGGACATTATCACATTACAAGTGATACCTAATATCTGCTGCATCATCTGTTTCTTCGGATTCCCCTGTATATGAAGTATTCGTCCCATACCCTGCATTGAGAACAGAATGATAGTGGAAACAAGCATAATCCGCATATACTCAAGGGCATACGGCAGAGTCACATCCGATGCACCGCAAAGTCGAAGTATATCCTCAAGGAATATTTCAAGCACAACCGTGAGCAATGTCCCCATAGTTATCATCACCACGAAGGAATTACCGAATACCTTCAAAGCTTGTTTCTGATTGTTCTCCGCATAAAGCACGGCTATTTTGGCAGCTGTGCCGGTATTGATGAGAGCAGCAAAGGCTGATATGAGAATTATGACAGGAAACGTACAAGCTAATGCAGCCAAAGCGTCAAGTCCTACGCCTTTGCCGAGAATGAATATTTCGCATATATTAAAAATCGCATTAGCCGACATCGCAAGCATAGCTGGCGGGGTAAACTTCCTCAGAAGCTTACCTATCGGCATTGAGAGCATGCTATTTACTTGTATATTGTCCATCTAATTCATTTTCTATTTCACAATTTACAATGCACAATTCGATATTGATACATATTGTAAATATCATCAGGCAATAGTCACGCTATTTCCTTCTTTCTTCTTGCTTTCATAGCAGAGCTTATCGGCCTTGGTATAGGCAATAGCCTTAACCTCGTCGATATCACCTTTGAAGTAATGCGCCCCCAAGCTGAAGGTCAACTTCAGATTACCAAGTTCAGGAATTACAAGAGCATTCACCCTTTCCTTCAGGGCATCAAACTCCTTTGCCACCTCTTCCTTTGTCTTTATTCCGTCGATGAAGACAAAGAACTCATCGCCTCCCAAACGGGCAACAGAAGAATTCGTGATAGTTTCCAAGCATTGACCAAACGCCATTAGAACATTGTCACCTACCATGTGCCCACAAGCATCATTTATGGTTTTGAAATTGTCTATATCCACAACACAGAGGTAGCCCTCGCCTTCTGGATTAAACAATTCTGCTATTCTTTTCTTCAAACCATAACGATTCAGCACCCCCGTAAGCACATCGTGCTCGGAGATGTAAATCAAATGGTTGAGATATTCTTCTTCTACCTGTATCATATTATAGCGTTTTCTTAAACACGAGCTCAAATCTTGAGCCTTTTCCTACCTCGCTCTTAACGAGGATTTTGCCATGCATATTCTCTACAAGGCGACGGCAGAGTGAAAGACCAATACCAGCTCCTGCCGTACTACTGTTTTCCTTATAATATCTATCGAAGATAAGCTCCTGCTTTTCCGCAGGAATACCGATACCTGTATCCTCAAGATAGATTATCACGTTATCGTCAGCACATTGCCAGCCCATCGTGATACCGCCTTCCTTAGTGAACTTAACAGCATTATTGACGAGATTCGACATAACCTGCATCATACTACTACGGTTCACATCGACAAATACATCCTCAGGACCACGAACGATGTTATACTCCAATCGGTCTGGTATCACAACATTATACGTTGCATACAATTCCTCTACGATATCCTTCACCTTTCGTGTCTTAAGCGACATCTGGATTTCCTCGCCTTCAGAATTACTCTTCAGCACGTCATTTAGCAGACGAAGTAACTGATCGGTATTATCGGCAATAATCTGCGAATAGCTCTTCAATTCCTCCTCAGAGGTCTCACTTCCTGTCTGCGCAAGAATCTGTGAGAAACCTGTTATGATATTAACAGGAGTACGAAGCTCATGTCCCATAGCGGCAAGGAAGCTCGCCTTCAACTTACTTTCCTCCTCAAGGTCGAAAGCCCGTTTACGTTCCTTCTCCTTCTGTCGGGCACCATCATTAATGGTAAGGAATCCCATCACGTTGTCCTGTGCTGAAGCTTTTCCTTTATAAGTCTGGCCTTTCTCCCTACAAACAAGAACTCCGAGAGAGTGAACTTCATGCGACACAGGCATCGTGATATTGAAATCAACATAAACACCTGTCTCGTTTGCATTCTCCATTGCCTTGGTAAGTTCCATACGGCTCTGTCGCGACACACATCTAAGAACGACTTCTATTGGAATCTTATGTTCACGCAACTTATTTCTCTCAAAGAAACGATGACCAAACACTAAATTACCTTTATATATATACCACAAATATGCCTGAGTGGAAGACAGGATATCATGGACTTTATCCATATATCTCTCTGCCTCACGACCATTTTCGAGATACTGCATCTTCTGGAAGTTGTCATCAATCAACCTCCATAACGTCAGCACCACCGTCAATAGTATCAGGTAGATAATTCCTATGTAGTAATATTCATTCATTATAAAAAGACCATAGCCCCTCACCCGTCCTACGGACACCCTCTCCCCAAGGGGCGAGGGAAAAGTTACCTCTAATGATGTTGAGCTATTTGTTTTTTCTTTATTTCCTTATTTCATTATTTACCCTCACAGCCAGAAATACGAACTTTCCCTCGCCCCTTGGGGAGAGGGTGCCCACTGGGCGGGTGAGGGGCTTCTGGGTGGGCTACTTATCCGCCCTCCTGAATATCAGGTTAAAGGTACTACCCTTGCCCAATTCACTTTCCACCGTAATCTTTGCTCCCATGTATTCGGCAAGTTCCTTACATAGGGCAAGACCAAGACCTGCACCCTGAGAGAAGTGGTCTATCTTATAGAATCGGGTGAAAATCAAATTATGATACTGAGGGTCGATACCTATACCCTGATCCTTTACAGAAAGAATGAGTTCCTTATCCGTAACGGTACGGGTAACAGTTACCGTAGAGCCCATTGGCGAGAACTTTGCAGCATTATCGAAAAGGTTGCTCATAATCCTTCGGAACAAGTTTCTGTCTGCACGGATAGGCACATCCTCCCCATTTTCCACAACCTCAATCTTAAGTCCGAAGAGAGAAAGTCCCTCATCTTCCCTCATTGTAGCCACATCTGGAAGACAATCAGAATACTTGAGATCCTCATACTGCACGGTAATACCGCTATTGTCAATCAAGGTGATTGTCAGCATATCCTCAATCATCTTCATCAACAGGGCATTATTCTTGCTAATCTCACGCTCGAAATATGTAATCTCATCAGGTGTGAGGGTGTTTCTCATATTTGCAAGGAGTTCGGAAATTCCGACTATGGCATTAAGTGGAGTTCGAATCTCATGACTCATACAAGAGATGAAATCCTCTTTTTCCTTGGCATTTGCAAGCATACGGTTGGTGTCAAGTTCCATGGCCTCACGCTTCTTCAACTGGTCGATCATAACCGTGGTTCCTCTACGGACAAGTCCTTTATCCGTCTGCTCTACCATCATATTCAGTTCATACCAATGAGGTTCACGTCCTTCAAACGAGCCATACATCTGTATCATGTGGTTTCCTGGCTCTTCTGTCATAAAGAACTCTTCCACCTTACGCTTATAAAAAGCACTTGCAGAGACAATTTGCCTCATACCATCAATACTGACGACCCCATCAAGTGTCTGCGAATCAAACTGAAGAATTGAGAATTTTCCATCCTTAAGTTCCCACAAATGCGTCTGAGTCCTGTCGAGCAGCATCTGCGTAACGGCCTTAGTCCTGATGCTATGTGTAGCAGACTCTCGCAGTTTCTCCGCCATCTTGTTATGTTCCACCACACGTATGTAAGTCTTGTATAGCGTATAGGTGGCAACACAAATCAAGATAACAAGGAATACCACACCAAAGGTCACCCTCCAGTGTAACAATTCTGCGATATGTAGCATTACATACATCATAAGCGAGAGCTAAGACTTCTCTTCAGAACCGTTATAAGTTTATCAACCTCGATAGGCTTGGCAAGATGTGCATTCATTCCTGATGCCAACGCCTCACGCTTATCTTCCTCGAAGGCATTAGCCGTCATAGCCAATATCGTTATATTCGCTTTTTTCTTATCCTCCATCTTACGGATGGCACGAGTAGCCTCATAGCCATTCATCCTCGGCATCTGGATATCCATAAGTACAAGGTCATAATAGCCAGCAGGTGCTGCTTCTATCATTTCCACACAACAGAGTCCATCCTCGGCACGCTCTACAACGAGATCTGCCTCCTGCAATATCTCGACTGCAATCTCGGCATTAAGGTCATTGTCCTCAACAAGAAGTATTCGCTTGCCCTTGAAATCCACATCCGTAAGATCTGGCATATCCACGTTGAGCATATCGGATTTCTGTGCTATACGATGCTTGATGCGGATAGTAAATGTAGTTCCCTTGCCAAGTTCGCTTTCCACATCTATGGTACCTCCCATAAGGTCAACGAGCTTCTTTACGATAGACATTCCCAAGCCTGTGCCCTCAATCTTCACATCCGTGGAATTATGTTCACGAGTGAATTCCTCGAAGATATGTGGAAGGTAGTCGGCAGACATTCCCAAGCCATTATCCTTCGCTACAGTCTCAACTATGGTATAGCCCTCCTCTTCGCATGGCAACTGGCGAATGTACATTTCCACCTTACCACCTGCAGGAGTGTATTTGTAGGCATTACTGAGAATGTTAAAACCTATATCGTATACCTTTATCGGGTCACAGAAAAGATATTCATCTTGTACATCCACTGAATGGACGAACGTGATATTCTTCTGAGCCATCATATCAATAAAGACAGAACAGAACGAATCATACATCATACCAATGCTCCATGCCTTTATGTCAAGATCCATGTGACCTTTCTCGATACGTGACATTTCAAGAACATTATTGATAAGTCCCAACAGCAACGCGCTTGAGCCTTTTATCTTATCAATGTAGTCCTGACGGCGTTTTGGCTCATCCTGATGCCTTTCCAACAAGCCTGTAAAACCAATGATAGCATTCATCGGAGTACGTATATCGTGACTCATATTGAAGAGGAAAGCACTCTTTGCACGGTTTGCCTCCACGGCTTCACGCTTTGCTTTCTCCAAGGCACTACGTTGCTTCAGCTCATTATTCTTTTGCTCATTTACATCAACGGTAGTCCATACCACTTCTGTACAATAGCCATCTTTGCCACGTTTACCTGCAACAAAAGAGCCAACAACCCAACCACAGACTCCACATTCAAACTCCTGCTTGATTAGCGGCTTATCCTTAAGTTGCTCACGTACCCAATCAAGGTCAGTAAACGCAAGCATTGTTTCCCTCCACTCAGGACTTACAAGATGTTCGCAGAACGCTATGAATCCCTCACGCGCATCGCCATTAACTCCAAGATGGTCATCAAGTTGCTTCACCACGGAACTTACTTGCTTAAGCATACCCGTCTGCATATTGATGCAATATATAGAGGTACATGAACGTGATACGAAATTGACTATCTCATAAGCCCTACCAAGTTCAGCTCCCATACGTGCAATAGCCTTTTGCTGTTCCATTTCCTTGAGCACCAGGTGAGTAACATCATTGCAATAGCCCGTAAGTATAGTTCCTTTACCCTCAACATCTCTACCAGAACCATTACAACGAACATAACGGTCACCCATAGTAGGATGTTCCCACATATAGGTAACTTCGTTAACCTCGCCATATTTCATGCTTTGAATAACAGCAGATACGGATGCCTGATTCTCTGGCTTTATACGAGCATACCAGAAATCATAGATTTCCTCGGGTGAAAGACTTGAAATATCGCTTATGCCCAGCAACTCAACCATTCTGGAATCAACATACATTCGAGGTTTCTGCCCCTCGAAAATGTCAATAGACCACATACCGAAGCCCGTCCCCTTAAGGATGCGTTTCAGTTCCTCAAATTGCAACTTGTCAGACATAAGTGGATTTATGCTTTGAGAATATGAGTCAATAGGCATTTAGTTTGTGAGTTATTAGTTATTGGTACCATTGAATATTTGTGAATGCAAAAGTAAAAAAAAAAATACAAAATACCAAATTTACAGCAAAATAATTCAGAAAAATGGTAAAAAAGTATATATAATTCCCTTGTAACTCCTATCTTCTTCCTAACCAAACTCGGTGAAAGTCCCATTCAGGAGCGAACATAGATGGGAGTTTCACCGAGTTTGGTTAGGAGGAACAAGGGAGGAACATGGGTGGCAGAACAAAAGAAATCGGCACTCATCATTTTATTGACGAGTGCCGATTACACTTTATTTATAGGTTTTAAGGGTTTAAGGTCTGTTGGTTATAAGGTCTGCATCGTTTATAAGAATTCTGACCAGAGAACCTAAAACCTATAACCTTTAAACCAGCATTACTTCACGATCATTTTCTTGCCACCCTTGATAACAAGTCCCTTTGCATCAGAGTTAACTCTTTGTCCCATAAGGTTGAAGGTTGCATCAGACACATAGCGGTTGTCGGTTACAGATACTACACCTGTAATTTCCTCCTCAGGAATAACAGAAAATTTCTTAGAACCCCAGATTGTAGGTCCTGCAAATATCTTCACATCATCCTTTACAACTTCAGCAGGGAACTTGGTATAGCGATATGGTATATAGCACTCACCAAAGCTATGTGGCCTTGCGAACTTAGAGGTCTCTACCACAATGTTGTCATCAGCCCAGATAACAGCAGTTGCATCACTCTGGGTAAAGATCTTTGTCACACCCTCTTCAAAGTAGTTACCTTCAATGAGGAACTCTGATCGCTTTCGTGGATTGATACAAGCTGTTGAATTGCCCTTACAATGGAAATAGTTGTTCAGCATATGGAATCGGCCAAAACGAGCCATTGGCATACGAGCACGACACTTGGCTCCCCATGAGTTATAGGCAAATGTGATTGACAACTTATCATCGTCAGCATCTTTACTATCAGAACTTCCGATAAGACTGGTATTCTGGTGCATGAGCGAACGGTCTGTATATGAGAACTCATTCCAGCTTGCGGTAATCATATCAGATTCGTTAGAGATATCGAAGTTGCCATCAATACCGTCAATAAACTCACAATGATCTACCCATACATTTGTTGAATACTGAACAGACAGGAGGTCATATCCACCACAGTCGATAGAGCCAGGACCAACGAATGAGAGGTTACGGAAGATAATGTTCTTACAACGCTTTACAGAGAAGACACCAGCCTCACGATAGTTCTCATTTCCGTATTTCTCATAGAGAGCCTTACGGGTAAGGAATTCTGCCTCTTCCTTAACACTTATGCCATTAGGAAGCACGCCACCAGTACCCTCACTTGTAGAAGCACTTTCGACATCAACAGATCGAAGAATTTCAAGAATCTCAGGGGTAACATACCACGCTGTAACGAGTCGTGCGTTGTTAATACCGAGGATTGTCTTATTGTTGCATCCTGTAGCAGTTCCCTGATTCTGAATTGTGATATATTTATTGATTATAAAGTCGCCCTTAGAACCATCAAGAATCACGATATCATAATCTTTGATAGCATTCTTGATAACATCATCCTTATCCACATTATCGGCAGTAAGTACCTTCACCTTCTTACCACTTGATGGATCATTGAGAAGCGCAATGGCATCCTCATAGGTATAGGCACCACCACCCGTGATCTTTGAGATAGAAGGGTTTGGATCAGTACGTGAGTCACATGTTGCAAAACCAAATGCCTGCAACTGATCATACTCTGAACGAGCGAAATTAGATTGTGCTTTTAGTGAGATTGGAACAATTGCTACAATTCCCAGCAGACATGCTGGTAGGATCTTTTGTGAGATAATCTTCATATAAATATTCCAGTTTTATGACTATTCTATTTCCTTCAATAATTTAGCAATGCTATAAGCAAGGCTTTAGTATTTGTGTGTGCGCTCAACATTCAATTGACAATATGATAGCATTCTCGCACGAGAAAAAATATTGCAAGTCATCCCATTTAGAAAGATTTGGCGCACGTTTTCAAATTCCGAATGCAAAGTTAGCGGATTTTTTCTTAATGTGCAAGAAAACATAAAGAAATTTTCAAGAAAGGAATGCTTTTTAACAAAAAGGTTTAAGAAAATGCCAATACGGCTATCACTTGACATACATCAACCGAAAGAATGTTACTATTACCGATTCCTAAACAGCAAGTGGCAGTTCCTCGCCAACGAGGAACTGCCAACAAACTGGACTGTTATGATTTTTCTTCATTTTCTACATTTAACGACCTCCTTTACAATCATTTAACTACGTACTTTTTACCATTAACAACATACACGCCCTTTGATAGACCTTCAAGGCTGTGTGTATTGCTTCTAACTTTCAATCCATTAACTCCATATATATCAGAACTTTCGAGGATGATGCCATTATCTTGTAAGATTTCCTCCATAGAGGTTGTCTCACCCTCAAAGTCATCAATATCCATTGTGGTAAGTGGTTTTGCCTGAGCAACATTTAGACATCTGATATAAGCTCGGAATGGCTTAACCTCCATATTCTTATTCAACTTAGAGAAAGCTCCAGCATTTGACATCACATAAGTTCCTGCAGGAAGCATAGTAGTAACGAAGTTGCCCTCAAATACGTATGGATAATTTGGCTTATAGTCATAGACACCATTGATTTCATACGTTTCGCCATTTGAACTTACAACGAATGACGGACTTGTGCTTTCAAAGTGAACATTAACCTTTGAGAAGCCTGTTATGGTCTTCTTTGGAAGGATGAAGTATGGATAGCCTGCAATAATATCCTGATTGGTATGCCAGATAAGCTCAATCTTTCCATTATCACGGATATTCTTGAGAAGAACCATAGCTGTACCTTCACCAAACACCTCGTTTACCTGCTTGCTGCTCATGCTGAATGGCAGACAGATAGAGCCCCAAGTATCGGCTGTAAACTTACGGTTATAGGTAACAGGAGTAAGATCCTCGCCGATAGGGAATGATGGTTGTGTGTAAGAACCGTCATTCATCTTATCCTCGAAGACGATTTCACCACCAGATACTACATTACGAACAGGATCAGTCTCAAAGCCATTCATATTGATGAGCTTTCCTTCCTCGAAGTGGTAGCCAGAATATGCGATCTTGGTATGATTAGAGAAGATATAATAGGTCTTGCCTGGATATACATTGAATGTATAGCGGACTATACCCTTTGACATAACCATATATCCACCATCACCAGTCTCGATAACCTTCTGCTTCCAGCCAGCGTTCTCCCAGTTGTTGATAAGCAACTCAAAACGATCATGTTGGCTATCTCTCAAATCAACAAGAGCATCTCTGAGGTTCTGATTATATGTACCTTCCTCATCCTCAATAAACTGGGCACGACGACGGCCTTCTCTAAAATAGTTGTCGTTTTCTGATATCTTACTATTGGTTACAACCCTGATGTCCTTAACGACAGCGCCAGTCTCATCAGCAACATAAACAGGACGCCACTTAATCAGATCAGAATAATTCTGACTGCCATTTGACTTATGGAGATTGCCATTCTGAAGAACATATACAGAAAGTACACCTGCCTTGTTTGGCTCGAACTTAAGATATGCACCACGACTTGGAAGAGTCCAAGGAGTACTATTAGCCTCAGATTCATCAACAGGAGCATAACCGCCATAGCTAATTATCTCTCCATTTTCATCCTTTTGCAGATAGCTTTCGCTTGTAGCATTCTGGTTGCCTTCAGAAGCGGTTGTAATGCCATCTATACTTTCGATATCTTCGTCATGAAGGAAACCATATCCATTACTCCATGAATCTTCGACATCACCATTAGTTCCTGCATAACTATCTGTATATGCCCAACCACCCATTGTCATGGTTATAGCATCACTTCCATCATTAGCCTTGACTGTAAACTGATTGCCAACGCCATAAACCGACGTACTTGAACCACTCTCATTCTGAGCAACATAAGTCTTATTCTTTTCCGTCACACGGATTGTATATGCGGTAGAGATAACACCATCATGGATATTGCCAAAGACAAGTTCAGCCTTGATTGTTGCATAACCTGCAAGTCCTGTCAGAGTGACCTTACCTTCCTGGTTCACATAAGCAACACGAGGAGCAGAACTACTGTAACGTATATATGGATTGCCATAATTATTACCTTCTCTATAATCAGAAAGGCTAACTACCTTACTTGCTCCCTTTGTAAGAATAAGGTATGGCAACTTAGGATTTGGAATGTCAATACCATTACTTTCTACGTCAATATGCAGAACTGTAGTTGTACGATTCTCTGTATTGATATAATTTGTTTTCAACTTATCAGCATTGCTTGTATATACCAAGCTATAAGGAGAAATCAAGATATCAGACAACCACAATACATTCTTATTACTATGAACATTATGGTTATTGCCGTTAATATCACGACTGTTATGTTGATATACTCTGAAACCATAAGGATCATTTGTGTTGTTCTTATAGGCAGTAAACACGCTGAAGTCCTCCTTACCTTCACCACCATACAGACTCACACCTCTTGTATATAGGTTACAAGGGTCATTTATAGGATACAGATCATAATGATCCAAAGGATAATTTACAGGATCATTTGATTTCGCAACAAAATATACATTCTCACCTTTTGCAATATTTGGAATATAGATTTCTGCACCTTTTGTAAGACCTACACATCCATTCTTCAAATCAACACAGATAGAGCCTGTACCTGTAGAGAATTTCAAGCCTTCTGTAGAGAATACAGTATGTCCATTAGCAGGAAGTTCAGTTTTTGTGATAGTATTATTCAATACATACACACCATTATTCGGAGTTCCCCAATTTGTGCCAAGCGGATTTTCAGAGATACCACTTGCCTTAAGAGCTTCTGTGAAATGCCACTCCTTAGGAGTTGCAGAATATCCCTTCGCGTTGACAATATCCACTATCTGCTCCTGCGTAAGAGCCACAGAATAGATAGAGATGTCATCGTATGCAAGAGCAGCATCTGAATAATATTGTTTCTCAAAGAAGAGACCATGAGGAGTAAAGCCACCAAGAACAATGTTGCGAAGATACCACACACGACCTGGGTAATCACCATTTTCCTCAAACAACTGCATATCGCCAAGAGTACGGGTATCAAGTTCACCAGTCTTCTCACCATCAAGATACATGGTTACCTTCTTCAGATCCTCAGTAGCAACGTATGTTACATAATGCCAACGCTTGTCATCATAGAACTTATGCTGACGCTGATCCTGAGCATGAGCATAGTTGTTCTCACCAAAGAGACTTGGCTTTGGCTTTCTACCTTCTACCACATTTACAGTCTCACCATAGAAGAACTGGTTAACATATTCCTTCTTAACTTGCTGTCCATTCTCGTAAACGAAGTTGTCATTTTCATCTTTCAAGTAATAAGAATTAGGCATATATGAATATATCCAGCCATTACATGAGATATCAAACATGAAACGAGGCCTCTCTACTATATTGTCAGCTTTCTTGAAACGCTCATTACTGAACATACAGAACATAGATCCACGCTCAAGTGGGAGTTCATAGTCAACAGCCACCCTACCATTTACCCAGAAGCCAATAGTAGCAGCCCTCTGACCAACCTCCGCATTATTTATCTGACCAAGTTTTTGCTGTTCTTCATTTGTCAGAACGTATCTAAGGAAATTCTCAGACTTACTTGCCGTATATTCATTAGGATTTACCGCAAGATTCTGATAATAGTTTCCAAATACATCATCATGCAGTATTCTACCCTTGCCTCCATAGAGATAGAACTCACCTTGCTGATCTTGCGTAGGCTCCCCTTCAGGTGCATTTGAAGTTCCATCAGGGTTATCCACAACCCTGATAAGCTTACCATTTGTCACATCCTCAAAATCAAGATGATATATTCTATTTTTCGTAGCATCAACACCAGAATATACCAAAGTTGCAGTTGGCCAAATTACACCATTAGATATATGAGCATCCTCTATCGTTATTGTACGAGGGTTTGCATTAGTATTTACAGCCCCCCACTTGGTGAGTTCCCACTTATATCCTAAATTTGCTTTATATACTACCTTATCTCCCTTACCAACAACAGTTCCTTCTGACAAAACCCAACCCTCTGGGGTTGAAATACTTACAGAACAATTCTTAGGACCATATTCTGTTGTATAGTCAATAGTATAACCTACTCTTGCCAATCCAACAGGATCTTTGGCTGTAAAGTTTGTCAACTGTGTACGATCTACTGAGAAATACACCCAAATAGAGCCGTTCACACTATTATTTATTGCATATTTATCATATTCGTATGCATAAACGTAAACTCTCGCATTATCACGATGCATTACTGCATAGACACGAATCTTGCCATTGTAATTTGAAACCTTGACACTAACCTGAGCATATTCCATATCAGTAAGGAACTGCCCCCATTGATCATCAGTTTCAAGAGAGCTCAGTTCTCCATTATCTTGCTTGATATAGACTGCGGTTGTTTCATAATTAGCCCAGAAATCATCATTTGGCGTGATATGCTTTCTAACACATGGTGCCAGATTCATATAGAAATAGTCCTTTCTGTTTCCCCAATCGGTTCTATATGAACTTGAGGCCCACATAACCCAATTGAAATAGCGCTCAGAAAGTCCACGTCTTCTATTATTCCTAAATGTAAACTCACGCTGTTCGCCTTGTTTGATCTCGAAACTTTTGGAGAAGACATTATTCACCTCTACCATTTTTTTACCAGAGCCAATGGTTCTATCACCCTCCACTTCTGCCCAATCAGCACGAAGAGTAATATTACGAGTCGGCTTGAATATATCACCAACATAGCCTATCAAATTATCTCCATCATACCATCCAGTTAAAAACATATCGTTTTTAGTTGAATTTGGAAGCTTGATTTCGCCAGTAGTACTAATATCCGTACAAGCAGAACCACCATTCTCGTCAAAAGTGACATTGTACGACCAAACATTAATCGTACTCAATAGCATTACCGTTACGAGGGTAATAAACCTGATTTTGTTGCAATTGTGTATCATAACAGTATTCCTAATTTAAATTCAGACCGTATTGTGTAAAATAAGTGCTGAAGGTTAATAATAAGTGTAATATAGTGTTATTTCCTACTCCCTTATAGGGAGATGGTATTGCTTGAGTGCAAAATTAATAATTTTCCTGATAAAACAATGCTTTTGTCTGGATTTTAACACATTTTTTTCGAGTAAAACGTCTCTAAAGAATGGATTTTAACGAATTTGTGGAAATTACAACTATATATTTGGAATAAACAACCAATAAGAACAACAACACCTTCGTACAAAAAACTTTAAGTTCGTTCCATAAACTTCGTGATCACTACATCCGAAACTCTTAAGTAGAAACTCTGTTGTCTCTCCGTACCAAACTCGGTGTAAAATCGCTCTCTCACCGACTTTGCACCGACTTTGCACCGACTTTGGTACGGAGGATCATCGGAGGATGATAGGAGGAAGAACCTTTTCAGTTACTTGGAAAAAAGACGGACAATCTCACCAAAAACGAGGATGAGAGAGGTGCCGAGAATGATGATCAGCCAGTCGGTAATACAGATTGGCGAAACATTGAAGAAGTCAGGAAAAAGGTTCATAATGGCTATCTGCCCAAAGAAGATAGCAGCAGCAATTCCCATAAAGCCCTTACAACCTTTGAGTCGCCAAGCTGACTGTCCCGTACTGAATGCGCGGGCATTAAACAGATTCCAGAACTGGAACATAACGAAGAGGGTGAAGATGCGGCCTCTGCCCTCTTCCCCCATAGACTGGGAGTAAGAATCAAGAAGGGAGGTCATTTCAGGAGCACCTTTCAAGAGATAGGCAAAGAGTACGGCAAACATGAAACCGCCTGTGAGGAAGATAGATAGCATCATCTTCTTGCTGATGATGAAAGAACGACGATTGCGTGGAGCATCGTACATTACGCTTTTCGTATGAGGCAGAGAAGCAAGTGCCATAGCTGCAAAAGTATCCATGATAAGGTTCACCCACAGCATCTGCGTTACTGTCAGTGGCGACTCTGTACCCATGAATGCACCGGCAAGCACAATAAGACATGCAGCCACATTAACAGTAAGTTGGAAAAGTATGAAACGCTGGATGTTCTGATAGAGTGACCTACCCCACATCACAGCCCTTCCGATAGAAGAGAACGAGTTATCAATAATGGTAATATCAGAAGCCTCTTTTGCCACAGAAGTTCCATCGCCCATCGACAAACCAACATGAGCCGCCTTAAGCGCAGGTGCATCATTAGTGCCATCGCCTGTTACAGCAACCACATCGCCAAGACTCTGGAGGGTTTCAACAAGGCGTTTCTTGTCGAGAGGGCGAGCACGGGAGATGATTAAAGACCCCTTTCTGTCCTGCGGACATCTTTCCCCGTGGAGGGGAAAGAGGCTGGCGCTTAACGTACCCTTACAAAATTCCTTTACTTCTTCATCTGAAAGGGCAGCAAATTCTGGTCCAGTGATGATATTTGGATTCTCCAAACCTATCTGACGAGCAATTTCCTTAGCAGTAGCAGGAGTATCACCAGTAACGATATTGATACGGATTCCTGCATGGAGGCATTCCTCAATAGCCGCAGGGACATCATCACGCACAGGGTCAGAGATAGCGGCTATACCCAGGAATTTCTTTCCAATAGCAAAGCCAAGGGTACGCATACCTTTCGACTGATATTCAAGGAGTTTTGCCTCTATATCTGTTCGTGGAGCTGCAAAATCATCACACATATCCATAACAATCTCTGGAGCACCCTTTATTAGCTCTCCACGCTCTATGGTAGTCGCCATATATTTTCTCTCCGTAGAAAACGGTACTTCTTCCAAAACCTTGGCATCTGCACGAAGTTGGGTATAATCCACACCTTTATCACGAAGATAAAGAAGGAGAGCACCTTCCGTGGGATTGCCGAGGATAGTCTCATTTCCTTCAGAATCTACACCTATGATAGCGGTTGAGTTGATAGCCATATTGAGCTTCATATCTTCCCCAAACTCAGGGAAGACCTCAGAGACCTGCATCTTGTTCTGGGTGAGCGTGCCAGTCTTATCTGTACAGATAACGGTAGTTGCACCCATAGTCTCGCAAGCGTGCATCTTACGAACTAAATTATTGGTTTTCAGCATCCTTCGCATGGAGAGGGCGAGAGAAAGACTAACCGCCATCGGCAATCCTTCAGGAACGGCACACACCACAAGCGTTACGGCAATCATCAACGACTGGAGAGCGTAAGGAAGGAACTGCGGATCAGATATAGAGGCATTACCTGTATGCAAATATGCAATAATACGCCCCACAAAGACAAGGATTCCAATAATATAGCTTGCCACGGAAATAACGAATCCCAAACGGTCGAACTGTTCATCAAGTGGAGTCTTGACATTATCCGTTATCTGGGCAGCCGTAAATACCTTTCCGTTCTCCGTCTTATCGCCAACGGCAAAGACACGACACACACAATGGCCTTCCATAACCTTTGTACCACGCATCACATGATTTGAAGGGAAAGTTGCATTAGTATCAAACTCAGCCTCATTTACAGTCTTATGACATATAGGCTCACCCGTAAGCGTTGATTCATCAATACTTAATGAGGTTGCCTCGAGCAGTTCACAATCAGCAGGTACTTCCTCACCTGTTGAGAGCATAAGGACATCGCCTACAACAATATCACGACGAGGAATAGCCACAACCTTTTCCTTACCATCTATGGAACGGATAACTTTGACAGGCTCATCATCATTCACCTGATTGAGAATTTCAAACTCACGGTTAGCCTTTACCTCAAAATAAAAAGAAATACCTGTGGCGAGAACAATCGCTATAATAATACCGACAGGCTCAAAGAACACCTTCGCATCATACGAAGCCTCGAGTCCGAGCCAACCGTAATATTCAGAAAAAGAGATAAAACTAGACAGAAGGGCGGCAATCTCGAGGATGAAGACAAGGCTATCGCCATTCTCCCATCCTGGAATGAGATGACCTAAAGGACCAGTAAGAGTCTGGACGAACTGTTTCCAGAGTGATTCTTTCTCTGGAGGTGTGAGTATGTTGGCACCGTGCTCTTTACGAGACGCGATGACTTGAGATTCATTGAGAACTGAGTATTTCATTGCGACTGCAAAATTACAATATTATATAGGATTGAGAAAAAGAAATTACTTAAAAATGATGAAAGTGGGGAAAATAAGGGGTAGAAAAGAAGTTTTTGCGCATTTTTCTTTGTCAATTCGGGAAATATTAGTACCTTTGCAGCCAAATGTTCAGTTTAGAAACCCTAAAGATTGACTTAAAATCACTCAATGACAGCTCTATAGAGCGTAATTGGGAGCTTTGCGACGACTATTTCGAAGCACTTGAAGATGCAGAGATTAGGAGTGGCAAGGTTTCTGTTTGTATGTCTTTGCAGAAGACTGCAGACAGTTTTGCACTTAGCATAAAGTCTGAGGGGTTCGTCATTGTGACCTGTGACAGATGTCTTGATGACATGGAGCAGCCTATTGCTCAGGAGTCACAGTTCTTGGTGAAACTTGGCATTGAAAACAGCGAAGATGATGAAGTCATTACCGTGGACGAGAACGAAGGAATACTCGACTTGGCATGGCTCATCTATGAATCAATAGCACTGGCGGTACCCATTAAGCACGTACATGCACCTGGTAAATGCAATGCTGCGATGACAGAAAAGCTCAATGAGTTGTCAGCCACCCGAAGTGGTGATGAGACCGAAAGTAAAGCCGTTGATCCACGCTGGGCAAAGCTCGCCGAGTTAAAACTCGGCAAATGATAATTGAAAATTGATAATTGACAATTACAAAGGCTTGCCAAACATCAAAACAAAAACATCAAATTTATTAAAACTTTTTAAAACAAAATGGCACATCCAAAAAGAAGACAGTCAAAGACTCGTACACTCAAGCGTAGAACTCACGACGGAGCAGTAGCACCTACATTGGCAGTTTGCCCTAACTGTGGCTCATACTATGTTTACCACACAGTATGCCCAACTTGCGGTATGTATCGTGGTAAGGTTGCTATCGTTAAGGAAGAAGAAGTTGCTGAGTAACTTTCATAATATATAATGGAAAAAATCAATGCTGTAATCACTGGTATTGGTGGATATGTACCTGACTATATCCTCAACAACGAGGAGTTGTCTCGTATGGTTGACACTAGTGACGAGTGGATTACGACCCGCGTAGGCATCAAAGAGCGTCGCATCCTCACAGAGGAGGGGCTCGGCTCAAGTTACATGGCTCGCAAGGCCGCTAAGCAGCTGATACAGAAGACTGGCGTTGACGTTGACTCTATCGACTGCGTCATCGTTGCAACGACAACACCTGACTATCGTTTCCCTTCAAATGCCTCTATCGTAATAGGTAAGCTCGGCATCAAGAACGCTCACGGTTTCGACGTAAGCTGTGCTTGCTGCGGTTTCCTTTACACCGTGGATATGGCTTGCACATTCGTGCAGTCTGGCCGCTACAAGAGGGTTATGGTTATTGCCAGCGAAAAGATGTCATCAATGGTTGACTATCAGGATCGTCAGACCTGCGTGCTCTTCGGTGATGGCGCTGCTGCAGTAATGATCGAGGCAACAACAGAGGAAGGTGTTGGTTACCAGGATTCATTCCTCCGTACAGACGGTCAGGGACTTCCATTCCTTCACATGAAGGCTGGTGGCTCTGTTTGCCCTGCATCTCACTACACTGTGGATCATCGTATGCACTACATCTATCAGGAAGGTAGAACCGTGTATAAGTACGCTGTAACAAGCATGTCAAACGATGTGAAGGAGATAATGCAGCGCAACAACCTTACCGAGGCTGACGTAAACTGGGTTATACCTCACGAAGCAAATCTGCGTATCATTGAGGCTGTGACAAAGCGCCTCGATATTCCTATGGACAAGGTGATGATCAACATTGAGCGCTATGGTAACACAAGTGCTGCAAGTATCGCGCTGGCTCTCTGGGACTTCGAGAAGAAGATGAAGAAAGGCGACAACGTCATCCTTACAGCATTCGGCGCAGGCTTCGTTCACGGAGCTTCATTCCTTAAGTGGGGATACGATCCACAATAAAACGAAAAGTGAATAGTGAAAAGTGAAGAATTTAAGTTAGTATTCTTAGCGAATTCATACAAAATCAGATTCTTCACTTTTAACTCTTAACTCTTCACTAAAAAAATACAAGACGCATCCATTATTCTTACGACAAGGCTGATGGATGCGTTTTTCAGCTTTTTATAAATGCACAAAGCAGGATTTGTAAATATTGTAGGCAACCCAAACGTGGGTAAATCCACTCTGATGAATCAGTTGGTGGGTGAAAGACTTAGTATCGCTACCTTCAAGGCACAGACAACGCGCCACCGTATAATGGGTATCGTAAACACAGAGGATATGCAGATTGTGTTCTCTGATACTCCAGGCGTGCTCAAGCCAAACTACAAACTGCAAGAGTCAATGCTCGCCTTCTCCGAGTCGGCTCTCGTAGATGCCGATGTACTGCTCTACGTTACCGATGTCATAGAAGATCCAGAGAAGAACAAGGATTTCCTCGACAAGGTGGCAAAGATGGCAATTCCTGTCATCTTGCTTATCAACAAGATGGATGCTTTGGCTGAACTTGCCAAGGACGGTAAGAACCCAACAGAAAGATTAGGTGAGATAGTAGAGCGTTGGCATGGTCTTCTTCCTAAGGCTGAAATCCTTCCTATCTCAGCAAAGAACAAGTTCGGAGTAGATATACTTCTCAAGCGCATCCACGAACTTCTTCCTGAGTCACCTGCATTTTTCGAAAAGGATCAGCTTACCGACAAACCCGCACGTTTCTTCGTATCAGAAATCATCCGTGAGAAGATTCTTCTCTACTACGACAAGGAGATTCCTTATTCAGTAGAGGTAAGATGCGAGGCATTCAAGGAAACCGACACAAAGATTCACATCAACGCCGTGATATATGTGGAAAGAGATTCACAGAAAGGAATCATCATCGGGCATCAGGGCGTTGCAATCAAGAAGGTAAATACCGAGGCACGTAAGGCTCTCGAGAAATTCTTCGACAAACACGTATTCCTCGAGACCTTCGTGAAAGTAGATAAGGATTGGAGAAGCAACCAGAAGGAACTGGATAGCTTCGGATATAATCCTGAATAAATAGTAAATAATAGTATTAACCCCAGAGTAATATAAACCCAGTTTTATTACTGAGCAAAAATTGAACCCCTAAAGGAGGGGAAATGAAAAATGGGAAATCTCGTAGCAATAGTTGGACGCCCGAATGTGGGTAAGTCAACTCTTTTCAACAGACTGACACAGACTCGTCAGGCTATCGTAAGTGATGTAGCAGGCACTACACGTGACCGCCAGTATGGCAAGTGCGAATGGTGCGGCAAGGAATTCTCAATCGTTGATACAGGCGGTTGGGTGGTAAACTCTGACGACATCTTTGAAGATGCAATCCGTCAGCAGGTACTCATCGCAACAGAGGAGGCTGACCTCGTACTCTTCCTCGTGGATGTGCAGACAGGCGTTACCGACCTCGATACCGATGTAGCAGAAATCCTTCGTAAGACAAAACTGCCTGTAATCCTCGTAAGCAACAAGACCGACAACACCAATCAGCAGTACTATGCCGCTGAGTTCTATGCCCTTGGTCTTGGTGATCCTTTCTGCATAAGCGCTGCAACAGGTAGTGGAACAGGCGACCTTCTCGATGAGGTTCTGAAGAAACTTCCCGATGCTACTCCTGACGACATCGACACAAACATCCCACGTTTCGCAGTTGTTGGTCGTCCAAATGCAGGAAAGTCAAGTCTCATAAATGCCTTTATAGGTGAGGAGCGTAACATCGTAACTGATATCGCAGGTACTACACGCGACTCTATCTATACACGCTATGACAAGTTCGGCTTCGACTTCTACCTCGTTGATACGGCCGGTATCCGTCGAAAGAACAAGGTAACGGAAGACCTTGAGTTCTACAGCGTCATGCGTTCTATCCGCGCAATCGAGAATTCTGATGTATGTATTCTTATGATAGATGCTACACGCGGTATCGAGGCACAGGATATGAACATCTTCCAGCTTATACAGAAGAATAACAAATCACTTGTTGTTGTTGTAAACAAGTGGGATTTGGTACAGGAGAAATCACAGAAGGTTATCGACACCTTCGAGAATGCCATCCGCAACCGTATGGCTCCATTCACCGACATCCCTATCATTTTCGCTTCTGCACTCACCAAGCAGCGTATCTTCAAGGTGCTCGAAACTGCCAAGCAGGTATATCTCAACCGTAAGGCTAAGATCGGTACATCGAAGCTCAATGAGGTTATGCTTCCTCTCATCGAGGCATTCCCTCCACAGTCAGTTAAGGGTAAGTACATCAAGATTAAGTACTGCAACCAGATTCCTGACACCCAGATTCCAAGCTTCGTGTTCTATGCCAACCTTCCTCAGTATATCCGCGAGAACTATCGACGATTCCTTGAGAACAAGATTCGCGAGAACTGGACATTGACGGGTACACCTATTAATGTGTTTATTAGGCAGAAGTAAAAGACCCTCCCCCCTGCCCCTCCCATAAAGGGAGGGGAGTAGATACAATTTCTAATCATTGGAGATTTACAGAACAAGACTATATGATTAAAACATTTCGTAATATAGCGAACTCTCTCAGCGACAAATACAAACTACTCCCCTCCCTTTATGGGAGGGGTTTGGGGGTGGGTCTTTTTATCTCTCTCTCCCTTACCTCTTGCAAGGATGATGGTCCCATCAACCATGCTGACCTTGCAGCAGAGACAGCAAAAGCATATTACGAGCAGTTGCTAAACGGCGACATCGCAGCTTTTGTTGATGGCACGGCGATGCACGTTGATGTGGTGCCAACATACCGTGAGCAACTCGAAACAAATATGAAGATGTTCCTCGGACAGCAGGAACGTGACCACAAAGGCATCAAGTCTGTGAAGAAAGTAAAAGGCGCTCTCACCTGTCCTACTGATGCAGAAGGACAGCCTAAGGACACGGCACACATCACAGCAAACGCATTCCTTATATTCAATTACGGTGATAACACAAGTGAACAAGTTGTAGTGCCTATGGTAAGGGTTAACGGCACATGGATGATGCGCTAACAACGCAAAACGCTAACCCCTAATCACAAAACACTAAACTCTAACCACTAAGCTCTAAACCCTAAACTCAAACATAAGACCTTAAACTATATGAAGAAACTAACTGCACTTCTGGCTATGCTCGGGTTAGCTACAACCCTAAGCGCAGCAGAAAAAACTATTAAGGTGAAGGCAACAAATCCTTCGCCCAAGGCTCGATCGGCCGTTCCCGTTGTCATAAAGCTCGATAGCGAAACCTCTCAGGCTATTGTCAAGAGAGGCGACTATGAAATTCCATGCCAACTTGACGACCTCAACGATGACGGTATTAACGATGAACTATCATTCGTAACCGATATGGCTGCCAACGAGACACAGGAGTTCACCGTCACCCTTTCTCCCGATAGCGTTCCAAGAACCTACTACAACCGCACATACGGATATATCGGTATCCGTGACAGAAGTGAGAAGAAGCAGAAACATCAGAAAATAAATTCCGTGACCTTCCCGAAGGACACCAATCCATACAATTACATCTACCCTCACGGTGCTGTGATGGAAAATGATATGATAGGCTTCCGTATATATTGCGACCACCGTCAGTCTATTGACCTCTACGGACACCGCCATCGGAAGATGGATATTGCCGAGACAGGTTTCTACACCACCCCACTACAACGCCTACAAGGCTATGGCGAGGATGTGCTCTACACAGGCAGCACCTACGGATGCGGAGCCCTGCACGGATGGGACGGCAAGAACGCCATTATGTTCGAGAATGTCCGCAACACGACAGAGACGATAGTATGCGAAGGTCCTGTACGTACTATCGTGGATATAACAAACAAAGGATGGCGACCAACCGCCGATTGCAAGCCTGTGGATATCGTGACACGCTACATCCTATACTACGGACATCGTGACGTAGAGGTACAGGTGAAGTTCTCACGCCCCGTACCCGACCTCCAACTCTCCACCGGCCTCGTTGATATAGTGGAAGGCAGCGAGGAGTTCAGCGACAAGGCAGGACTTCGAGGCGACTGGGGCAGGGCTTGTGCCGGAAACAACCCAAAGGTGTATGACACCATCACCGTCGGCCTCGGCATCTACGTCCCACCAGTCTATTACAAGAGCGACTCCCACTACACCGATGGCAAGCCACGCCTACCTAATCAGGCATACGTTCAGGTTGTAGGCACGAAAACCGACTCCCTCCACTACTGGTTCACCGCCACCTCCCATATCGAGACCTTCGGATTCAGCAACAAGGACGCATGGTTTCAATGGCTGAGAGAATGGAAGGAAGAATTGGAAAAGCCCCTTTCCCTGACCCTTTCCCCGCCCGGGGCAAGGGAATAAATAGTATTTCAAATCACGAAGACTAATCAACGAAATAAGAAATTAATAACTTAAATAGCGTTCCCCCAATAACGTACAAAGGTAACTCATTCCTCGCCCATTGGGGAGAGGATGCCCGCAGGGCAGATGAGGGGCTGTTGTGAACGGGGTGTTTTTATATGGAATCAATATTCTCTTACATCATCGGCCTTGGAGCCGCAGTAATGATGCCTGTCATCTTCACCATCCTCGGAGTGTGCATCGGCATCAAGTTCTCAAAAGCCCTGAAAAGCGGACTGTACGTAGGTGTCGGCTTCGTCGGACTCGGTGTCATCACAGGTCTGCTGACATCAAGCCTCGGACCTGCACTCGGACAAGTGGTTGAGATATACCACCTCGAACTTAACGTCTTCGACATGGGATGGCCGGCAGCCGCATCCGTGGCTTACAACACCACCGTGGGCGCATTCATCATCCCTGTATGCCTCGGTGTCAACCTCCTGCTGCTCCTCACAGGCTTCACACGCACGGTGAACATCGACCTATGGAACTACTGGCACTTCGCATTCATCGGTGCCGTCATCTATTTCCTAACCGACAGCATCATGTGGGGCTTCTTCGCCGCCATCATCTGCTATATCATCACCCTCGTCCTTGCCGACATGACCGCAAAGAAGTTCCAGAAATTCTATCCCGGCATGGAAGGCATCTCCATCCCACAGCCTTTCTGTCAGGGCTTCACGCCTATCGCCATCGGCATAGGTAAGGTGCTCGACCGTATTCCGGGCTTCGACAAACTCAACATCGATGCAGAGGGAATGAAGAAGCGCTTCGGACTCTTCGGCGAACCACTCTTCCTTGGTGTCATCATCGGCGTCATCATCGGATGCCTCGCTTGCAAGAACACACAGGAACTCATCGACAACATCCCTGCCACCCTCGGACTCGGTATCAAGATGGGTGCAGTCATGGAACTCATCCCACGCATCACAGGCCTCTTCATCGAAGGTCTCAAGCCAATCTCCGAATCCACACGCGAACTCATCGCCAAGAAGTTCGGAGCAGATAAGGAATTCTATATCGGTATGTCCCCTGCCCTTGTCATCGGACACCCAACAACCCTCATCGTGTCCCTGCTGCTCATCCCTGTTACCCTTGTCCTCGCCGTAGCGCTCCCAGGCAATCAGTTCCTGCCATTGGCATCACTCGCCGGAATGTTCTACGTCTTCGTCATGGTACTCCCATACACCAACGGCAACGTGGTAAAGTCATTCATCGTGGGACTCGTAGTCATCGCAGCCGGACTCTATTTCGTCACCCTCATGTCTGAGAACTTCACATCCGCCGCACAGATGGTATCTGCAGCGCACCCTGACGACAAGGCAGTACAGGTGCCAGAAGGCTTCAGCGCCGGAGCACTCGACTTCGCCTCATCCCCAATCGCCTTCCTCATCTATGCCTGCATGAAGTACATCTTCACATGGATAGGCGCAGCCATCCTCACCGCCCTCACCGTGATAATGCTCGTGTGGAATAGGATTCTGATTAACAAGAAATAATTTTTAATACATACAGACTATGACTAAAAAAATCTTATTGTTAGCATTACTATCAAACATCCTTCCCTTTGGGAATGCTTGGTTAGGCTGTAACGCACAGGAAGCTGACCGCTACATAGGCTATCAGCACGTTAAGTTCCAAACCGCTTGTCATCCAAAGGATGTCAAGACCTACGACACAAAGACACTCCGTGAGCGTTTCGTCATGGAGAAGGTAATGGAAGCCGACTCCATTCTCCTCACCTACTCACACTACGACCGCTTCATCTTCGGAGGCGCAATGCCAGTAACAAAGACTCTGAAGCTCGAAAACTTCTGGGAGCTCGGTCTCGATGTTGACAAGACCATCCCTGAGAAATATTTCATGTATAACCGTGAGCTAGGCGTGGTAAACTGCGGACTCGGCGAGGGCGTTGTCATCGTCGATGGCAAGGAATACCCACTACAACCAAAAGAGGCTCTGTATATCGGACGCGGCCACATCGGCAAGGATAAGAAAGGCAACTCCATCGACGAGAACAAATCCGTTGAGTTCCGTTCATCAGACCCAAAGAAGCCAGCCAAGTTCTACCTCAACTCAGCCACCGCACATCAGCACTACAAGACACAGTGGATCACCCTCGACGGTCGCAAAGGCTCACTCAAGGCAGCCGTATGGGGACCAGTAGGCTCAGTAGAGGAAGCCAACTCACGCACCGTGTATAAGCTCATCGTCAACGATGTACTCGAAGAAGGTCCATGCCAGTTGCAACTCGGTCTCACACAGCTCAATCCGGGCGCAGTATGGAACACCATGCCGCCACACACCCACGGCCGCCGCATCGAGGCATACTATTACTTCAACCTCCCTGACGGACAGACCATCTCACACGTAATGGGCGAGCCACAGGAGAGCCGTGCCGTATGGCTCCACAACGAGCAGGCAATCATGAGCCCTGAGTGGTCAATGCACGCAGCAGCCGGCACCTACTACTACACCTTCATCTGGGGTATGGCTGGCGAGAACCTCTACTATAACGACAAGGATAATATTCCTGTGATAGACATTCGTTAATAGAGTAAAGGGTAAAGAGTATAGTATAAAGTGTAAAGAGTAATGTAGATAGTAATGCCGCTTATGGAAGTTTCTATAGGCGGCATTTATAGCAGCTTAAACCTTCATAATTGCAAAGAAGAATACATCTTATCCCGAAATTATCCTCGGTGTAATACATGGTGTAATAGTCGGTGTAATACTTTTTTGAAAAAGTTTTTGAGGCCAAGTATTACACCTTTGCAGAAATAAGCATCCTAAACAACTGTATATCAAATTGTTTACTTTGGTGTAATACCCCTTAAAGTATTACACCACTATTACACCAAATCACGAAAATTGGTGTAATACTTACGAGAGTATTACACCTCACCTAATACACTGATAATCAGCCTAAATATAGGCTCATTTCAACAAAGGTGTAATACTCAGCCTCAAAAACTTTTTGAAAAATAGTATTACACCAACCAAAATACAAACAAATCCCCTTATAAGGCGCCAACCATATACATCCGTTCTACCTCCGCTATAAATCCGCTCTAAGTCCGCTCTTAATCCGTTTCATATAATAGGTGAAAAATGGGAGTTACATAGGAGCTACAAAGGAATTATATGGGAATTGAATACATTCCTTATCCCCCCAAAAAAGTGCGACGAATTGCTTATTTGACAAGCAAAACAGCAACTAAATCTCACAGCAAACCTAATTAACGCTATTATTTCCTTTTTCTTGCATTCACATCCCTATATTTTCACTTTACAGAAAATAAAATTCATACGACACAATATCGGATAGAATCCGCGTTAAATAACCGAACAAAAACTCAGATTAAATATGAAGAAAACAATCATCACAATCATGATCGTTATCGTAAGTATGGCGACATTTGCACAGAAAGAACCTGGTACACTAACCATCTATCCACGTGTAGGTATGACATTATCAAAGTTCAGCGGTTCTAAAATAGCAGAAGGTTTCGAAAATGGAACAAAGTGGTATCACAGCAGCTTCAAACCTGGCTTTACTGCGGGAGCTGAATTTCAGTATCAGCTTGACCAAGTATTTGCCATTAGCTGCGGAGCACTATATAGCCAGCAGGGAGAGCAATTCAAGGACATACCAGATTGTGCAACTATTAAAAGCACTCATGATGACATAATCACCCCTGTGTGCGTCTTGATTACTCCCAAGCAGGGATTCCTATCATTTAGAGTCGGTCTTCAGCCAGAAATGAAAGTGAAAGGCAATTCGTACTTGTACCGCCCATTAACAATGTCGATACCTCTCGGCATTTCCTACGAATACAAGAACTTCTGTCTTGATCTCAGATATAATCATGGCATCATAAACGTCAACAAAGACACTTCGTATGGCAAAGAGAACAGTAACTTTAACCGCACCATTATGCTAACTCTTGGATATGGAATAGAGTTATAAGATAAACATCAATTTTAAGAAAAAAGGAAACGGATTCATTTCGTCTGAAATAAATCCGTTTCCTTTTTTGTTCAATTATAATATATTCACGCTATAACCTTACCTTGGATATGTCGATAAGATTGTTTACAATAGCGTAGATAGTGAGACCTGCAGGAGAATGTATCTGTAATTTTCGTGCGATGTTGCGACGATGTGTGATGACGGTATTGATAGAGATAAACAAGTGATCGGCTATCTCCTTGTTGCTCATGCCCTGTACCATTGCCACGATGACATCCTTTTCTCGCTCAGACAATGCCTCTGACGCATCTGGGTTCTGGCTTATCATACTTGAAATCTTCAGCGACACATCATCAGTCTTGGATTGCTTCTCTAAGTGTCGGATAGCAGGCACGAAGATTTCCTCTTCAACCTGAGAATGAAGTTGCAGCCACTCCTCATTATTATATATATCATAAAGACACGCTGTTAGCTGATTGTTACGTAGCGCATTTCCCGGCAGATATTTTATGATGATATTCTTGAGTTCCTTTAGTTTCTCGGATGTATCGCTATGATGCTTTGAAAAGGTGTCGGTGTTGTAGCCATCGACAGTCTCGCCACGAAGAAGAGCCTCAACGTATGGGAAGAGTGCCTTTTCCTCGTACTTCATATGTTGATGTATTGACTTGGCATAGTCATCATAAAGACGAAGGATTAGTCGGGCGAGGTTATCGTTTTCATCAAGAGCCTCAACGAGTTCCTTGCGTATGAATGGCAACTGGAAGCCGAGGTAGTACTCGTGTGATGCGCGTAGGTACTTCATCAATGTAGGCACAGAAAGCTTTGCCTCCCCGTCAGGCGTGTGATAGCCGTTGAGAGCAAGGTTGACCACAGCAAGGAATGTGTAGGTGTCAACATTCTGCATCTCACAGACCTCACGAACGGATTTGTCGCCAAAGCCAAGACTGATGCCGAATGCACCGAGGCTCTGGAGTACGCTGTAGTTGTCGCGAATCAGGGATATCATACGGTCCTCTGGTTCGTAAAGTTTCATCTTCTTCATTTTTCCAAGGTTGAAGGTCGAGGGTCAAGCCCCCTTGTCTTTAGTCCTTTGACTTTTGACTTCTTTCAAGGTGCAAAATTAAGAACTTTTTGCGAAATACACAATAATAAGAAGTAGGTATTAATTCGAAGATTTTGCATTTTTAACAACTTTGAATACCTACTTATGATTACTGAATACCTAATTATGGGGATTGATGATGTAATTTTTAGAATGAAAAAGCATAATTTTTGAGTATTGTGGGGGTGAGGGAAAGGTAGTAATTTTGCACTCGAAAAAGGAAGCCTACCCCGACCCTCCCAAAGGGAGGGAGCTGGAGGATGGTCTAATTGACAATGAATAATTAATAAAGAAATATACTATAAGACATCCTTCCCTTTGGGAAGGCTTAGTTAGGCTTATGAAAAGATTTATTGCTGCAATAGCCCTTATGGGCTGCATTGCGAACGCGAATGCTCAGGAGAGTAAGGATAACGAGACAGTTCAGGATGTGTATCCTTATAATACATTTGATAAGTGGAGAATAGGCGGCTACAGCGAACTTGTGGCAGCTTTCAAGGATTATGGCTCTAATCGTTTCTTCGGACATTCGAATGGTAACGTGAAGGAGAACCGCAGTACGATTGCGATTCCTCGTGCCACGATTGCTGGTGACTATAAATTCAACTCTAAGTGGATTTTCGGCTTAGAGGTTGAATTTGAGGCTGGCGGTGTAGGCACAGCATACGAACTAGAGAACACAGAGAACGGTGAGTATGAGACTGAGATAGAAAAAGGTGGTGAGGTTGCTCTGGAGCAGATGCATCTTACACGTCTTATAAATCGCGCATTCAATGTAAGAGTAGGTCACATGGTAGTGCCAGTTGGTCTTACCAACTCACATCACGAGCCTACACAGTTCTTCGGTACTGTGCGTCCAGAAGGCGAGACCTCCATTCTTCCTTGCACATGGCATGAAACTGGTCTTGAGTTTTTCGGAACAATAGGTAAAGGCTATGGCAGATTTGACTACGAGGCTCAGATTGTGTCAGGTCTCAACGCAAATGGTTTCGACCGCAATTCATGGGCGCGTGGTGCAAAGCAGGGTAAGTTTGAGGAGGATAATTTCACGAATCCAGCCTATGTACTTCGCGTGGATTATAGAGGTGTACCAGGACTTCGCTTAGGAGGTAGCATTTACTACTGCGCTAATGTGGGTGGCAATGCCGATAAGACACAGACATACGACGGACTCGGCAATATGCCTGTACGCATATATAACCTCGACGGGCAGTATAAGAATCAATGGATAGAGGCAAGGGCTAACATGATATATGGAAGTCTAACAAACTCTCAGGTTCTTTCTGGTAAGAACGGTAAGCTGTCAAACAAATCAGGCTACACACGCCTAACACCGGTGGCACACAATGCCGTAAGCTATGGCGGTGAGGTAGGTCTGAAGATTGCAGGTCTGGCACAGGGAGAGAATTGTCCTGATATTATCCCATTTATGAGATATGAGTACTACAACCCTCAGGAGGATGTTAGAGGCTACTATACTGCAGAGGAACGTCTGAAGACAAGTATGTGGGTGATGGGCGTAAACTGGCGTGCAACATCCGACATTGTTGTTAAGGCAGACTACACCACACGAAAAATAGGTTGTGGAAAGTACAACTCCGAGAATGAATTCGCAATAGGCATTGCGTGGACGGGTTGGTTCGCGGAGAAGTAAATGTAAAGTTGAAAGAATAAGAATAATATAAAGTAAAAACAAAAAACAATGAACAAGATTTTCAAAGCTTCAATTTTTGCAGTTGCAGCACTTGCAACAGTGAGTCTTACATCATGTAGCGATGATGATGATGACAAGAATGATCCAGTTGATCCAAATGCTTATGCCCAGGATCTTGATTACGACTCAGAAAACGCTGCGGCATGGGGCAACTATGCAGTAAACGTGGCAAAGCTCCTCAATGATGACTCTCAGGCTCTCTATGATGAGTGGAACAACAGTTTCGCAAAGAGCTTCAAGAACCACGACGCTGCTTCTGGTTATAAATCAGCTTTAGATTGCGTAAAGCAGATTATCGAAGGATGTGTTGATATTGCCAATGAGGTTGGTACGGCAAAGATTGGCGAGCCAGTAGATTACTGGAACTCAAACGAGAAGACACAGGCACTCTATGCTGTGGAGTCATGGTATTCATGGCACTCTCGTGACGACTATAAGAACAACATTCTCTCTATTGCAAACTCTATGCTCGGACAGCCAATTACAGGTTCTCCTGCAAAGTACGACTATCAGACAGCAATGAAACAGGGTAATCTGACACAGAACTCTGTTATCGTAAAGTGTATGTCAAACGATAATCTCCGTGCAGCTTCAATCGCAGTATGGCAGAACGTAGGCAAGGCATGGTCAGCTATCGACGCTATCCCACAGCCTTTCCGTAACAACATCGGTTCAAACGAGGCTGCTGCAGCTATGGATGCTTGCGAAGCACTAGTAAAGAGCCTTAAAGCACTTAACGGTCTTGTAGATGACAACCTTTCAGAGAAGGATTGTCAGGCTATCGTAGATCAGTTTGTTGACAAGGTAGCACTTCCTACATACAAGGATCTTGCAGCAAAGAACAAGGCTCTCCTCACAGCTGTTCAGGCATTGCAGAAGAATCCTTCAAACGCAACATGCGAGGCTGCATGTGAGGCTTGGCTTGCATCACGTCAGCCATGGGAGACATCAGAGGCATTCCTCTTCGGCCCTGTTTCAGAACTTGGTCTTGACCCTAACATGGATTCATGGCCTTTGGATCAGGCTGGTATCGTACAGGTAATGAAGGAGCAGAAATGGTCTTCTTTCCAGTGGACTGGTGAGTACGCCGAGGGTAATGAGGCTATCGAGGCAGCACAGTCACTCCGTGGTTTCCACACACTTGAGTACCTTCTCTTCAAGGACGGTAAGGCAAGAACAGTAAAGTAAAAACGGCCTCTCCCCCGTTGGGAGGGAGCCGGAGCGCAAAAGGTAATAAAAATCAGGACTATCCTTCGCGTAAGGCGAGGGATAGTCATCTATGTAAATATGAAAACATTTTTGAACTATACGATAGCAATGCTGATGCCGCTCTGTCTGTGGTCTTGTTCGGAGGACACGGAAGGAGTGGACGAATTCCTTGAGGTGCATGCCAATGATCTGACGAAATGGGGATTGTCGGCAGGTACTTCTACTATTTTCTGGGATTCGTCAAAGGCATACGACATTGATGCCGAATGGCTTTCGGGAAAATATGCTACCCGTTTCCAGCATGGCAACAGACTTTACGACAACGTAACGGATAATTATGGTCCTGTATATGCCGGATACTCATGCGCTTCTTGTCACATGAACGCAGGAAGAACGAATCCGGGGGTATGGAATCAGATAGGCACAGATGCCGATGGTACGCCAGTATATGGCTCTGGCACTAACGGAATGTCGGCAATGTTGATTTACGTTGCAAGAAAGAATGGCGTTTTCTTTCAGGACTATGGTCGTGTGCTCCATGATCAGACAATCTACGGCGTGACACCAGAGGGCAAGGTGGAGATTCGCTATAACTATGAGAAAGGCACATTCCCCGATGGTGAGACTTACGAGCTTGCACATCCAAACTTCAAGGTTGTGAAGTGGTATAAGAAGATGTGGGATGATGTAAAGAAAGACTCCGTGACGATAAATCCAGAGGATTTGTTCTGTACCGTGCGCATTCCTCTCAGACACGTTGGTATGGGACAGATGATGGCTATTGACCGTGCTGAAATTGAAAGACTTGCTGCGCAGAGCAACTATCCTGAATATGGGATTTCTGGCAGATGCAATTACATTACGGAGAAAGGTGTGAAGAGCATCGGACTTTCGGGCAATAAGGCGCAGCATCTTGACCTCACCGTGGAACTTGGTTTCTCAAGTGATATGGGTGCTACGAACTCACGCTATCCAGAGGAGATTTGCGAAGGACAAAGGCAGATGAAGGAAGGCTCGATAATGGGACTTACATACGACAAACTCGATGTTTCGGCAGAGGATATGGAGGACGTGGATCTCTATCTGCATAGCCTTGGCGTTCCTGCAAGAAGACTTGGCAGTACCACGACAAAGGTTACTCTGACACGTTCAAACGGCACAACGGTTACGATGACCGAACGTGAGGCTGTTCAAAGAGGAGAAAAGATGTTCTTCGAGGCTAAGTGTCATCTATGCCATGTCACCACGCTTCATACACGTCCACGAGGTGCAACATTGCTTTGCGGTACTGAGCTGCCTTGGCTTGGTAGTCAGACAATACATCCATATACCGACTATCTATTGCACGACATGGGTTCGGAAATTATGGGTGTAGGCTTGAACGACAACTACACAAGCGGCTTGGCGCGTGGCAATGAATGGCGCACAACGCCACTCTGGGGCATCGGATTGCAAAAGAAAGTGAACGGACATACATACTTCCTGCATGACGGAAGAGCCCGCAATTTCAAGGAGGCTATTCTCTGGCATGGCGGCGAAGGTCTTGCTTCACGAAACCTGTTTATGAAGATGGATAGGGCTGACAGGGATGCGATGATTAAGTTCTTGGAGAGCCTCTAAAAGCCTCCCCCGACCCTCCCAAAGGGAGGGAGTTGGAGGTCGGTTTAATTGATAATGAATAAACAATAAATAAAAATACTATAATACATCCTTCCCCTTGGGAAGGCTTGGTTAGGCTTAAACATTATGAAAAAGATATACCTTGCTGCATGTGCAGCGATGATGGCATTAACTGTAAATGCCGAGAATGTAGAGAATGAGATAAACAGCACAAGCGAGGCTCAGGCTTCGGAGAACTACGACGCAGAGAATGGCGTGGTGACTATCGGAAGTGATAGAATGTTCCAAATAGAATCGAAAGACGGGAAATTCTCTTTCAAGCCATATCTGATGATACAGTCAACTGCCAATTTCCACTACTATGACGATGAGGGACTTGACAAGGCGTATAATCAGGATAACGTGGCAAACTCAGGTTTCGCTATGCCATACGCAGTACTTGGCTTTACAGGTAAGGCTTTCAGCAACATCACCTACAACCTTTCAATAAATGCGGCTGCTTCTGGAGCAAACATACTTCAGCAGGCTTGGTTTGACGTGAAGGTAAGTGACGGATTTGCAGTAAAGGTGGGTAAATTCAAGACACCTTTCACAAGCGCATATCTCACAACTCTTGGCGAGACTCTTATGCCATGTGTTCCAACTTCCCTCACAGCTACGACCATTATGCCATATTCCTTGAACGCTGTATGTCCGAAGATAGGTACAGGCTTCGATATGGGCGTGATGATACATGGTAAGATGAGCAAGCAATGGGGCTATGAATTGGGGTTGTTCAACGGTACAGGTGCAGGTTCAAACTCTGCAACAAAGACATTCTCTGACGATTGGCACATTCCTTCTTTGCTCTATGCAGGAAGAATAGCATGGACTCCCTTTGGCACTATGCCAAGAACACAGGGAAACGCGAAGATGCTTAACGAGAACAAACTTGAGGTGGCTATTTCTGGAAGCGTAAATGTGGAATCTGAAAGCGAGAGTACAAATGATACCCGAATGGGGTTCGAGGTTTCATACCTTCACAATCGCTGGTATTTCTCAGGCGAGGCATATTGGATGAATGTGGGATTCACTGAGCGCCAGAAGATTGACGAGACATACGACTTCATAGGTGGATATGTTCAGGCAGGATATTTCGTAGCACCACAATGGCAGTTGGCTGCCCGTTATGATTTCATGGATAGAAACGGAAGTAGCAAGGATGGTGTTCTGAATATGCCGGCTGTTGGTTGTAACTATTTCATCAAGAATAGCGGCTTGAAGTTGTCTGCTATGTATCAGTATATCGGCAGAACAGGACACGAGACACAGCTTGACAGAGACAACGACGACCTCGGCGTGGCAAAACATAGTGCGGTGGTAATGCTGCAATACACTTTCTAAAAGTATAAAGTAGAAAGTAAAAAGTCATTTACAATATGAAATTACATTACACCTTACTCTTTCCACTTTCCACTCTATTGCTAATTTCATGCGACGACGGATTCGTGACAGATCCTGTGTATGAGAGCAAGCAGACTGGATATAACGTGAAAATAACGGGCAGTTTCGATGGTGTGGATCAATGGACCGACAACTATAACGTGGTTGTGGCTGCATTCAGCGAGGATGATGAATATTCAAGCATCCAGAAAACCATTCAGACTGACGGCGAAGAGACATCAATCACGCTTAGTAATGTGCCTTCTAATGCAAAAACAATAGAGATTGCCGTTACCAACACACTAAGAAAGCGTATTTCAACGTTTTATAGATATGATGTAGAGAATGTATCTGCTGATGATACCGTAAGAATTGATGTCGGAAAGCAGAATGTGAGTATGTTCTCTGCAATTAACAATACGATATTCCAAGGCACAGCAACCACATGTTCACGATGCCATAGTGGCGAAAAGGCTGCACGAGGACTTGACCTCTCAGCAGAAAATGCCTACAAGAACCTTGTGAGTGTGAAGAGCAACAAGGATGCAACGCTGAACCGCGTGACGGCTGGAGATGCAGAAAACAGTATGCTCTACAAGATAATCACAGACGATAGCGGTTTCCACAAAGGATTCTTCTCTGATTATGGAGCCTTCGTGAATATCATCAAGTCATGGATAGATAATGGCGCAAAAGAATAAAATATTACGAATATTACCATTTATGATAGTTGCTGCGGTGGTCATAGTTATGGCCATCGCAACAATTGTTGAAAAGATACACGGCACTACGTTCGTCAGCACAAAGATATACTCCACATGGTGGTTTTCTGCCATCTGGGGCATACTTGCCATTGCATCAATAGCAAGAATTATCACCAGCGGAATGCAAAAGACATTGACGGTACTGACGCTTCATATCTCTTTTGTCGTGATTCTTGCAGGAGCCATAACCACTCACCTCACATCGAAGAAAGGCTATCTGCATCTTCGCTGTGGCGAAACAGCAAGGCTATACACTGAGCAAAGCAACAACGGCGATATGCGAACCGCAACCCTGCCCTTCTCCGTAAAACTTAATGACTTCAACATTAAGAACTACGAGGGAACAACAACTCATTCCGATTATGCCTCTCATCTCACTTTTTCCACGGATGGAGGTAGCACTAACGAAACTGTTTCCATGAATAATATCGCCGTGGTGGAAGGCTATCGTTTCTATCAGACCTCTTTCGACCAGGACATGAAGGGTAGCATATTGACAATAACGTATGACCCTTACGGCACAGGAATAACTTATATCGGCTACGGATTGCTGATCGTAAGTGCAATATTACTCTTGCTTCTTAGAACACCAAGAATAAAGCAACTATACAGACAACTTAACGGAAGTAGGGTGTTGGCTATTGGATGCCTGGTGTTGATGACAGCAAGCACATTTGCCAAAACTCCCGTAATGGCGAGGGAAGATGCAGAAAAGGCAGAGAGAAAGCTGATAGTATATAACGGAAGGGTATGTCCGCTAAACACGCTGGCACATGATTTCTGTCTGAAAATCACAGGAAAGACCTCATACAAAGGACTTTCTGCCGAACAACTTCTTCTTTCTTTGCCTATGGCTCCAGAGGAATGGAGCGAAAAGCCACTTCTGAAGATAAAGAACAAGGCTTTGAAAGAAAGACTTGGCATCAAAACCGACCTTGCTCGTATCAAAGATTTTTACGAGAACGACGGAAGATACAAGCTCGATATCCTTCTCAATGAGCAGATGAACAAGGCCGAAGAAGATCAGGACAAAAAACTTGTACGCTCAATATATGATGTTGACGAACAGATTTCCCTTATCAATGCTGCCGTAACAGGCAAGCTCATAGAGCCTTACAAAGGCAATAATCCTCCAAGCGAGACTCGTATCTCTGCCGAGATTTTATATAATCAGCAGCCGTTCACAGTTGTTGGTGCATTTATGATTCTGGCTGGCATCCTTATAATTGTGATTGCAATGGCCTCTCCCCCCGCCCTCTCCCGTAGAGAGGGAGCCGGAGAGCGAAAAGACAAAAGTCAAAAAGCAAAAGACTTTAGCCCTTTCATTTTTCATTGTTCATTTTTCATTTTATTTATTATCTCCGCCTTTCAACTTGCCGTATTCCTTCTCCGTTGGTATGTCTCTGGCAACATTCCACTATCTAACGGCTATGAGACAATGGCATTCGTATCGCTATCAACCTCTTTGCTGACATTATTGGCTATCTGGATGCTCAGAAAACAGCCATTCGTCTGCAATACCGTGACGATAGGCGGACTGATGATTGCGGGTCTCACATTACTTGTGGCTCATCTATCAGAAATGTCACCTCAGATAACATCTTTGATGCCTGTTCTTCATTCTCCTTGGCTCACCACTCACGTATCTCTGATAATGGTTTCATACTCGCTCTTCGCCTTTATGGCGGTAATAGCAGGTGTTGACCTTGTGAAGAGAGACGCCCGACTTGATGCCCTCAACCGACTGATGCTCTATCCTGCAGAGATATTCCTTACAATAGGAATATTCCTCGGCGCAATATGGGCAAACCAGTCTTGGGGAACATATTGGAGCTGGGATCCTAAGGAAGTATGGGCTTTGATATCAATGCTTATCTACTGCGTACCTCTTCATGTTGGCTCATTACCGGTAATGCGCAAGGCAAAGGTACATGACATTTATCTGATAATAGCATTTCTGTCAATCCTAATGACCTATTTCGGGGTTAATTATTTATTAGGAGGCATGCACAGCTATGCTGGCAACTAATCATCATTAGTAGGTATTTTCCTTTTTAAGAAGGAAGAATTTATCATTGTTTTTTGGTATTCTTACCAAAATGCAGTAACTTTGCAAATGAAAATAAAATAATGAAAAATGAAAAATTATAAAATACAGTTTAGCGTGACCTGTATTTTTCATTTCCCCCATTTTTCATTTTTAATTTAATAACAATGTCATATAATCAACAGACAATAAAACTAGATAAGGCGCATGCCGAGGTGTATGTATTCGACAATGGTTCTAAGGTGCGCGAAGCCCAAGTGATGATCCATGCGGATAATATCGGGATGACATACAAGGAACAACTTGATGCCATTCTTGATGCCTATGCTTCTTTGCGTGAGGATCTTCTCAATGGCTATATAGCCGTTTTCAAACGTTACTATCTCAGCGATGCTGCCAATCAGGCAGAAATGGTATATGCCCGTGAAAATAAGGAATGTGCCCTTTCAGTTGTTGAGCAACCACCATTGGACGGCACAAAGATTGCCATCTGGGTGTATATGATGACTGGTGTGGAGACTCGTGTCTCTGAAAGCGGTCTCTATGAGGTCAAGCAAGGCAAATACCGCCACCTATGGAATGGAAGTGCCTATAACATGGCTGCAAGTAGCGAGTATCAGGCTCATCATCTTCTCGAGGAATATATTGAGCAACTTGAAAAGGAAGGCTGTACTCTCGAAAAGAACTGCATCCGCACTTGGTTCTTCGTGGCTAACGTGGATCTGAACTATGGTGGTGTGGTTCGTGCTCGTAATCATGTGTTCTTCCATCAAGGCTTGACAAACCAGACTCATTTCATAGCCTCTACAGGCATAGGTGGTCGTCAGGCTGATCCTAATGTCCTTGTGCAGCTCGACAACTATGCTGTTGAAGGAATAAGCAAGGAGCAGATAAAATATCTCTATGCCCCAACCCACCTCAACCGCACAAGCGACTATGGCGTGAGCTTCGAGCGTGGCACATACGTGGATTATGAGGACAGAAGACACGTCTTCATAAGCGGTACGGCAAGTATCGACAACAAGGGTATGGTGGTTCATACTGGCGATATAGTCCGCCAGACCGAGCGTATGCTTGAGAATATCGAGGTACTCCTTGCCGAGGCTGAATGCACATGGGAGAACGTAAGCGAGATGTCCGTCTATCTTCGTGACGTAGCTGACTACGGCATCGTTAGCCGAATGTTCGCAGAACGTTTCCCTAACAAGCCTTACGTCATCGTCCTTGCTCCTGTCTGTCGCCCAGGCTGGCTGATAGAGACGGAGTGTATGGCGATCGCCTCTCACCCGTCCTGCGGACACCCTCTCCCCTAAGGGCGAGGGTGTCACGTAGTGACGGGTGAGGGGCCGCAGGTTAGGCTTTTATCCGTAAATAATCTTCCCCGTCTCTGCGTCTGTATTCTCAGGCACGAAGCTCTTGTTATACTGAGTCATACCGCGGAGAGACATACCCATGTTAGAGAAGCCACCATCGTGGAAGAGAGTCTGCATAGTAACCTTGCGGGTAAGGTCAGAGAACATAACCACACAATAGTCGGCACACTCATCAGCAGAAGCGTTGCCAAGTGGAGACATACGGTCAGCATAGTCGAGCATACCGTCGAAGCCCTTGATACCGCCACCAGCAGTCGTCATGGTAGGAGACTGAGAGATTGTATTTACACGAACACCCTTCTCACGACCATAGATATAACCGAAAGAACGAGCGATAGACTCAAGGAGAGCCTTAGCGTCAGCCATATCATTATAACCGAAGAATGTGCGATGAGAAGCAACGTATGTGAGAGCAAGGATGGAACCGTATTCTGCAATAGCGTCAAGCTTCTTTGCAACCTGAATCATCTTATGGAAAGAGATAGCAGAGATGTCGAGAGTCTTGTCAAGGAAGCTATAGTCAAGATCATCGTATGTGCGTTTCTTTCGCATATTCATAGACATAGCGCATGAGTGAAGAACGAAATCGATCTTTCCACCGAGAGCCTTCTGAGCCTCCACGAAGAGATTCTCAAGATCCTCAACGCTTGTAGCGTCTGCAGGAATGATTACTGCATTGGTCTTCTTTGCGAGTTCGTCGATAGTACCCATACGACATGCAACAGCAGTATTAGTGAGAACGATCTGTGCGCCTTCTTCTACTGCACGCTCAGCAACCTTCCAAGCGATAGACTGGTCATTAAGTGCGCCGAAGATGATTCCGCGCTTGCCTTTAAGTAAATTGTAAGACATTTTTTGTTATCTGAATTGTAAAAAAATATAGCCCCTCACCCGTCACTGTGTGACACCCTCTCCCCAAGGGGCGAGGGAAAAATTACCTTTATTGGTTATAAGCGTTCGTTACAAACATCCCCCTCGCCCCTTGGGGAGAGGGTGTCACACAGTGACGGGTGAGGGGCTGTTGGTGAGTTTTTTCAATTTGCGGCTGCAAAGTTACTAATAAAATTGTGTACGTACAACAATTTTCAGAAAAAAATACAGAAAATGTTCGCTTTTTCTTTATTACTCAACGCTTCTCCTGTGTTTTTATCGTATTTTCCATGTTTTTCCAACAAATCGCGCTTATTATTCACATAAAATTAATGCGATATTAATGGGCATTACATGTCTCACTCCGTGAGGAAACATTAATATTCACCAATAATACATTAATATCGCATTAATTATTCGCTAAAGCAAGTTCTAATGAACACGAAAATCACAGAATAGACTGAAACTTCCGCTTCTTTCGTGACTTCCGTGTTCATAAAAAGAAAAGGGAAACATATGTATCTGGTTTATCTGAAATTTCGTCGTGAGTAGGAAGTAAATACCATATAAATACTATTAAGACACCATATAAATACCATCATAATACAATAGTTTATGGTATTATTATGGTATTATAATGGTAATATAATGGTATTATAATGGTATTATCATCGGAGGAAAAGCGAAGGAAGAACGTTGTCAAAACGGATTATTAGCGAGAATAAAAACATGGAGATTTATAATGAAAAGCTCTTTTTCCCGCAAATATTTGGAGATTTCAGAATAATTGTTTATTTTTGCATCCGAAAGTGTTAGCAAACATATATTAACCCATAAAAACAATTAATAAGAAACAGAAATTACATCAACTAAAACCAAAGACGAACGGTAACGTTCCCCTATGCTGATGATAGTCTCAGACCTTTTTGGCAAAAGTAAATAAATCTAATTATTATCTAATCATGAAAAAGTTCTTTACATTTATTTCCCTTTGCATGATTGCCTTCAATGCAATTCATGCAGAAATTACTTGGACTTTGTCTAACGGTACATTGACCATATCAGGAACTGGTATGCCAGATTATGGTTATTATGATTATTCACCTTGGCATTCTCAAATATTAAAGATAAAAAAAATAGTAATAGAAAATGGAGTGACAAACATTGGAAATAATGCTTTCTTCAGTTGCTCAGGTCTCACCTCAATAACTATCCCAAATTCTGTAACGAGTATTGGTGAATGTGCTTTCTGCGGTTGTAGAGGCATGACCTCCATCACGATTCCCAATAGCGTGAAGAGCATTGGAGATGGAGCTTTCCAAAATTGTAGCGGTCTGACCTCCATCACGATTCCCAACAGCGTGAAGACTATCGGAGAAGGGGCATTCTATCAGTGCAGCGGCCTGACTTCCATCACGATGGGCAACAGCGTGATGAGCATAGGAAGCGTGGCTTTCGCTAATTGCAGCTACTTGACCTCTGTCCATATTTCGGATCTGGAGGCATGGTGTAGGATATCTTTCTCTCGTTACCAAAGTAATCCACTTTGTTATGCCCATCATTTGTATATGAATGGAAGCGAAATAACCAATTTGGTTATTCCCAACAGCGTGAAGAGCATTGGAGACAATGCTTTCTTTGGCTGTAGCGGTTTAACCTCCATCACAATTCCCAACAGCGTGACAAGTATAGGAGAAAGGTCTTTCCAAGGATGTAGCGGACTTACTTCCATCACGATTCCCAATAGCGTGAAGAGTATTGGAGAAGGGGCTTTCTTGTGTTGTAGCGGTCTTACCTCCATCACTATCCCCAACAGCGTGACGAACATAGGGGAGTCCGCATTTTCAGGATGCGACGACCTTACTTCCGTCACGATTCCCAACAGCGTAACAAGTATAGGAAAGATGGCTTTCTCTGGTTGTAGTAGCCTGATTTCGATTAATGTGGAGAAGGGAAATACAACATATGATTCTAGAGATAACTGTAATGCCATAATAGAGACAAACACGAATGCACTTATCACAGGATGTAAAAACACAATAATACCCAATAGTGTGAAAAGCATTGTAGAATATGCATTCTCTGGCTATTATTTACCAGAAGTTATTTCTCTGATTGAAAATCCGTTTGATATAAATACAAACACATTCTCAAACGAAACATTTCGTAATGCCACATTATATATCCCAATCGGGACAATTGAAAAGTACAAGGCAACAGAGGGTTGGAAGAAATTTGCTTTTATTAAAGAAAGATTTGAGAATAGCATTACTCAAGTGAGGGCAAATGCGTTACTGATACAATCAGAAAATAGAAAAATTATTATTAATGGTGTTGATGACGGTACAAATGTCAGCGTTTACAACACAAACGGTGTTCTGAGTGGAACAGCCATCAGTCATAATGGGAGTGCAACTATCAACACGACCCTACAAATGGGCAGCGTTGCGATTGTTAAGATTGGAGAAAAGCAGGTTAAGGTAATAATAAGATAGAATGTTCTTGTGGTCAGACAATTCTATCTTGTAGCTCATAGGCTATCAAAATAACATTGCATATCCTCAGGCGTTCTACACGAGATAGTCTCACCGTTGACATATTCCTCACGAGCCTTATTGATATAACAACGCATAGACGGAGAAATTATCATCTGTGACTGTTTTGGTATAGATGTCGATGTTGCCATAATTATATTGTTTATCGATTTCGCAGACAAAGATACTACTTTTTTAGCAAACCGCATAAAAGAAACTACACTTTTAACATAATTCTATAAATTATTTACTCACAAAAGCACATTCCATATCTATAAAAATAACGCAAAGACACAAAGACGCGGTGTTTATTTCTTGCACACGGAACACTTTCGTTTCTTTCGAGTCTTCTGTGTTCTAAAATAAAAACTTTGCGTCTCTGCGCCTTTGCGTTTATACTATTTATGTCTAATTTCGTTATCTTACAAGCTAAGACGGAAACCGAAGCTCATTGTTCGAGCTGCACCCCAATAGCCTGTGAAGGTATCGAGGTCGTGACTTTTGCCGTCTGTACCGCGCTCTATATACTTAGAATCGAGGAGGTTGCGACCTGTTGCAAAGAGATTGATACGCACATCCTTTGTAAGTGCGCCCTCCCAACCGAATGTGGCATCAAGAAGATGATATGAAGGGAACTCGTAAGAGTCTGCCTTATCGTCAGGAGTACGACTTGAAGGCTCGAAATCAGCATACATACGGGCATTGAACTGCCATCCTGCGTGGATATAGAAACCGCCATGAAGCTTTGCATCGAGTTGTGCACCCAACTGAGTCTGTGGGGCATCACCTACGTGAAGTCCGTCGCAAGAGATAGAGGTTTCCTTGAGAGTCTCGCCAGAATATGTATCGTATGTGATTGCATTACCAGAATTCTTCCACTTCCAAGAAGCAGTCATGGCATATACGCTTGCCTTGAGCCAAGGGGTGAGTTGCTGATGAGCGTTAAGCTCTATACCTGCATGAAGAGCGTTGAGTCCCTTGATCTGGTATTTCTCAGCAGCGGCATTAGCCTGCTTTGCAGCACTAACGGTAAGAGTCTTGTTTCGCCAAGATGCGATGTAGCCAGAAAGTTCCATGCCACCGCCGTTCCATGTAGGACGCCATCCCATTTCAGCCATGATGTTAGTCTCGTTGGTGATGTCCTTGGTGATGCTCATATCGCTTGAAGCGAGATAGACACCTGCGTATGGCAGACGTGAGTTGTAGCCGGCATTGAGATAAAGGGCGTTGTTATCGTCGGCCTTCCAGAGAATACCGCCCTTGAAGCTTGCACCCACGCCATGCGCCCAGTCAGACTTTTGACCGTTGGCATCATTATGACGACGGTAGTTGCCGTTGAATACTGACACACCGAGGTTTGCGTTTATCTTTTCAGAAGTATAAGAACCCTGAACATAGCCAGAAATGTGGTGAGTGGTACGACCATAGCGAGAGCCTACATAATCGCCGAGCGAGAGTGATGCACCCGTTGAAGGATCAACGAATGTATCACCACCAAGCATATCAAGTATGCTCATCTTCGACCAAGTATCGTAATACTGATACTGAAGTCCTGCGCTCGCTTTCCACGAATCAGTAATCTTATAGTCACCGGATGCAATCGCTCCAAATTGAGTATGTCCAGAAAGATAGTCGATCATCACGTTCTTTGATACGCCATCGACCTGATTCTCTGCTACGATAGCGTCAAAGTCGATATGACCGTCGTTTGTCTGATGATTGATGATGGCTGGAATGCCAGACTTATAGTTATTATATGTGCTGCTACCGCCACCGTCGGCAATGGCAAGATAGAGGGAGTTCTTCATAGAGAAGCGCTCACCGTTCATAAGATGCTGGAGTGTGAAGTATGGCTTGAAGTAGTGGTTGTGACCAATACTATACTGTTTTCCGTTGTAGTAGCCCCAGTTCTTTGAATAGTTACGACCATACTTATCCACCTCAGCAGCAGTCAGTTCCGTGTTACGCTGGTCATGCTTCTCAGGAGAGCCGAGAGCCGTGAAGATGAGGGTATTGGTCTGGTTGAGAATCTTAGATACAGAGAGCATATATGAGAATGTCTCAACGTTGGTCTTCTCCACATATCCCGCACCCTTAACGTATGCAAGGTTGAGGTCAACCGTCCAACCGTTCTTCAGCAGACCAGAAGAATAGCCGAAAGTACCCTTCGTAGTGCCGTATTCAGTTGTTGACATTCCGAAATCAATAACAGGAAGCTCAGAAGCAGTACGGGTAACGATATTCACCATACCGCCCATAGCACAGTCGGCAAGCATGGATGCGCCAAGACCTTTCTGCACCTGAACAGAATAGGTAGCATCAGCAAGTCCCATCCAGTTGTTCCAATACATAGAGCCAGATGTCAAGCCCTGAATAGGAATACCGTTGAGGAGGATTGAGATATTGTCCTGTTTGAAACCACGCATATTGAGCGTAGCATCACCATAGGAGCCAGTAGAAGCGGTTGCATATACACCTGGAAGTCCCTGGAACATCTCAAGATAGTTAGGAGCTGTCTGGTGCAGACGGATATCCGCAGGAGTAATAGTAGAGAGATTGAGTGGAGTCTCGTTAGCCTTAACGAAATGTGCGCTAACGGTGACTTCCTGAAGGTTGATGGCAGAGTCTGCCACAAGATCGAGAGGGTTAGCCTCTGTTTCTGACGCGTTGCTAATAGTACGCACAGCCTCAACGCCCTTGTCAGCGTATGAGAGACTTGGTAGAATTGCGATACCTAAAGCAACAATTGAAAGTGATTTCTTCATTTTTTTAGAAAGCTTTAAATTGTTATTACTCTCAGGTTTTAAGGTTCTTAGGTTTTAAGGTCTAAAACGCTCATAAACGAAGCTGACCTCATAACCTTAACACCTTATAACCTGAATTATAAATTAGGCATACAATTCAAGGCTTTCTTGCATAACATGAAGTTATACAGATGTTTGTTTCCTGAACACAAAATATAAACTGTACATTGATAGTACAGGAAAATGCTCAGTCTTCTTCCATCCAGACTATACTGTCGGTACCGTGATTGCAACGGTTCGTGCCTCTAAAATAGTACATAGTAAATGGTACATTGTACATGAAAGTGGCTTGCGGACTTTACCGCCGATCGGGAATTTCACCCTGCCCTGAAGAGTTTGCAAAGCGCGAAAATGCGCCAAATTTTAAAATCGGGTGCAAAAGTAATGATTTTTCTTTAAACAAGCAAATAAATTCAAAGAAAATGTTACATTTTGTTAGTTTGAACGAGTTTTAGAAAGTAAATGGGCAGTAAATTATATTCAGTAAATTATTTAACGCACCTTTGGTGCTGAACTGACAATAATTACCAATCTTACCAATCTTTTTCCATAAGAATTATTTTTATAATCAAGAATTAGAGAATTTGAGATCTTTGAATTAATGAGAAAAAGAGAAGTATTGCTACTTACGTAGCATTAGGAATTGTCGTGATTGCCAAGAGCGTAAGCGACATTTCTCAAATTCTTATAAATTCAAAAAGAAAAAATCTCTAATTCTCTAATTCTTGATAAAAATAAAAGATTGAAAAGATTGTGTAGATTGGTAATTATTGTCAGTTAAAAAGCAACTTGTTGCTAATTCTTTGAACTTGCTTTTAATTTTCTGATAATTTACTTTCTAAACCCTCTAAACAATGTTTACTTCTGGATGGATTTCCACCCCAAAGCGGTCGAGGACATCTTTCTGCACCTGATGACAGAGTGCAACGACTTCCTCGCCTGTTGCTCCACCTTTATTAACAAGTACGAGAGCCTGCTTATCATGCACACCCGCACGACCGAGAGTCTTGCCTTTCCAACCACATTGGTCGATTAGCCAACCCGCAGGGAGCTTTACGGCATTTTCCGTTGGATAATAAGGCATATTAGGATATTTAGCCAACAGTTCATCAAGCTTTTCCTTTGACACTATCGGATTCATGAAGAAAGAGCCTGCATTTCCCTCCACCTCATAATCGGGGAGCTTGGCATTACGAATATCAATGATAGTATCACGAAGTAGTTGGGCGGTTAATTGTCCATCCTCTATATTGCATGATATTCCCTTCTCTTCGAGCACCTTACGAATATTGCCATAGTCGAGGTGAGGCGTGAACGTGGTACTTAATTGATAGGTAACATCCGTTATTATGAAGCGATTTTTCCAATCCTTCTTGAAACGAGACTGACGATAGCCATACTCACATTGCTCATTGGTTATCTCCACAATCTCACCAGTCTCAAGGTCGAGTGCATGAAGACTGACTATAAAATCCTTTGCCTCAACACCATACGCACCTATATTCTGAACGGCAGAAGCCCCCACCTCACCAGGGATAATACTGAGGTTCTCCATACCATATAGGCCTTGCGAGAGGCACCACGCGATAACATCATCAACGGTTTCGCCAGATCCCACCTCTACCCTATCGCTCGAAATAAACTCACGCCCCATGATTCGTGAACGAACCACGAGACCGTCATAATCGCCCGTTGGCAAGAGATTACTTCCCCTACCGATAATCAAGAGTTTGCATTGCTTGCGAGCCTCAGCTATCTCACAATAGTGTTCCTTGAGTTCTTCAACCGTAGAGAACTCAAGGAGCGTAGTGCATCTGGCATTAATGCCAAAAGTGTTGATTAATATATCCATAAGACCAACCATAGCCCCTCACCCGTCACTACGTGACACCCTCTCCCCAAGGGGCGAGGGGGAAGTTACATTTTACCACCCAAAGAAATAGAGCGAGAGGCATTGACTAAAAATACATACTTAATCCCTCGCCCCTTGGGGAGAGGGTGCCCAAAAGGCGGGTGAGGGGCTATTATTTCACCGCAGCAGCCCCCAAAACGGCTGCACCTGCGCCATTGAGGCCAGACACAAGGAACTTAGCCTTACCCTTGAATACTGGCATTACGTTCTCTTCGTATGCCTTTTTGATAGGATCAAAGAGCAAGTCGCCAGCCTTTGTCATTCCACCGAAGAAGATGAAAGCTTCTGGAGAACAGAATGTTGCGAAGTCAGCACAAGCCTCGCCAAGCATCTTGCCAGTAAACTCATAGATCTCCTTTGCCACCTCGTCGCCCTTGCTTGCTGCTATGCTTACATCAAGCGAGGTAATCTTATCAAGCTCAATATCGCGGAGAAGCGTTGGACGATTAGTAGAAGATACTATTTCCTTTGCGGTACGAGCCACACCCGTTGCAGAACAATATGTTTCGAGGCATCCCCTACGACCACAGCCACATTGACGACCATTCTCCCTACGAACGATGAAGTGACCAAGCTCACCAGCCATACCGTCACATCCATACACCATTTCGCCGTTAATAACGATACCAGAGCCAACGCCAGTACCGAGAGTGATGACGATAAAATTCTTCATGCCACGAGCCACGCCGTAGGTCATTTCACCAAGGGCAGCAGCATTGGCATCGTTGGTGAGGTGAACAGGCAGACCGCCGAGACGGTCGGAGAACATCTTAGCCAATGGCACCTTTGAATCGTGAGCCCAAGGGAGGTTTGGAGCAAACTCGATGCAACCGTTGAGATAGTTGCCGTTAGGTGCACCTGCACCCATGTATTCAATCTTATCAAGACCACCAACCTGCTCTATGATAGGCATAAGGCACTTGATGGCTGCATCAACATAGTCATCGGCGGTAGCATAGCCGCCAGTCTTCATAGTAGAAGAAGCGATGATGTTACCCTCATGATCAACGATTCCAAATTCAGAGTTAGTTCCACCAAGGTCAAGGCCAATGGTATATGGTTTTGTCTGGTTCATATTTTTCTGTTTATTTACTAAAAATTCCGTACAAAATTAAGAAAAAACGTGAATACTACAAAGTTTTTGGCATTATTTTGACAATAAATGTATGCAATTCGGGAAAAATTAGTAATTTTGCAGTCCGAATCGCAAAAGTGTAAATACTTTAAAGCGTGAACATTCACATTATAAATTCAAGATAAATTGCCATTCCCATTCGACCAAATAAATATCCTTGAGCTGTTGCTAAAGGGCATATTCATCGGCGTTGTTGTATCAGCCCCAATGGGACCAGTTGGTGTGCTCTGCGTTCAGCGAACCCTGAACAAAGGGCGTAGCTATGGTTTCGTAACAGGCGTAGGTGCCGCTATCAGCGACATAATATATGCCTTGCTCACGGGTTTCGGCATGAGTTTCGTTATGGATCTCATCACCGATCATCAGAATAAATTCTATTTGCAGATATTCGGTAGCATACTGCTATTCATCTTCGGGCTTTATTGCTTCCGTAGCAACCCGACAAAGAAAATCCATGTCAGCGGAAAGAAGGGAACGCTATTCCACAACGGACTGACGGCATTCATCGTCACCATCTCTAATCCGCTCATCATCTTCCTCTTCATGGCTTGCTATGCACAAGCGGCATTCGTGGTGCCCGACCATCCGTTTGAGATGTCGCTCGGCTATGCCAGCATATTCGGAGGTGCCTTGCTATGGTGGTGGGGACTGACTTGGCTTATCGACAAGGTAAGGGAGAAATTCAGTAACAAGAGTATCATCTACATAAACCGACTGATAGGTAGCATTGTTATGGTGCTCTCCGCAATAATGTTCATAGGAACGGTATTCAATCTATATACTTTTTATTAAGCAACGATGCTCATAGCCCAGAAACTCAGAAAAGAAAACATTGCCGAGTACCTGCTATATATGTGGCAGGTGGAGGATATAATCCGTGCATACGGATGTAACCTTCTGCAAATAAAGAAGGAATACATTTCACGCTTCGACTGCACCGATGAGCAGAAGGAGGAGATGGTGGATTGGTATGGTAACCTTATCCGCATGATTAATCAGGAGGGATGCCGAGAGAAAGGTCATATTCAGATTAACAAACTCGTGTTGCAACAGCTATCAGAACTGCACACTCAGTTGCTCGATAGTCCTAAGTTCCCATTCTACAGCACGGAGTATTACAAGGTTCTTCCTTTTATCGTTGAGCTTCGTCAGAAGAACTCTAACGGTGAGGCTGCCGGAGAGATTGAGACTTGCTTCAATGCCCTCTATGGCACTATGCTCCTTCGCTTGCAGAATAAGGAGATTACCCAGAACACAGCCAATGCCGTAAAGGAAATAACCACCTTCATCGGTATGCTGAACGACTATTATTTCAAGGAAAAGGAAGATCCGAAGTTCTGGGATTAATGGCCCCTCACCTGCCCTACGGGCATCCTCTCCCCAAGGGGCGAGGAAAAAGTTAGTATTTCTAATCATGGGGTTTAAAGGAAAATAGAAACAAAATAAAATACAGAAGCCAATCCACACAGATTTCTCCATCGCGAGAAAAAGTAACTTCCCCCTCGCCCCTTGGGGAGAGGGTGTCCGAAGGACAGGTGAGGGGCTGATGCCTACTTATTTATGAACAAAGAAATAGAAAGAAGACGCACCTTTGCGATTATCTCTCACCCGGATGCGGGTAAGACAACACTTACCGAGAAGTTCTTGCTTTTCGGCGGACAGATTCAGGTAGCTGGAGCAGTTAAGAACAATAAGATCCGTAAAACCGCGACAAGTGACTGGATGGATATTGAGAAACAGCGTGGTATATCCGTATCTACATCCGTAATGGAGTTTGACTATCTCCCAGAGGCTGAAAGAACAGAGGATGCCCTACCCTACAAGGTGAATATTCTCGATACCCCTGGTCACCAGGACTTCGCGGAAGATACATATCGCACGCTCACAGCCGTTGACTCTGCCATCATCGTGGTTGATGGCGCAAAGGGCGTGGAGGCTCAGACACGTAAGCTCATGGAGGTCTGCCGTATGCGCAACACTCCAGTTATCATCTTTATCAATAAAATGGATCGTGAGGGTCGTGATCCATTCGACCTCCTCGACGAGCTTGAGGAAGAGCTTCAGATTAAGGTTCGTCCTCTCTCTTGGCCTATCAATCAGGGTGCGAAGTTCAAGGGCGTATATAACATCTACGAGAATCAGCTCAACCTCTTCACCCCTGACAAACAGCGCGTTACAGAGAAGGTTGCAGTTGACATCAATTCTGAGGAACTCGACAAGACCGTAGGCGAACAGGATGCAAACAAACTCCGTGAAGATCTCGAACTCGTGGATGGCGTATATCCTGAATTTGATGTTGAGACATACCGCTCAGCAGAGGTAGCCCCTGTATTCTTCGGTTCTGCGCTCAATAACTTCGGTGTTCAGGAACTCCTCGACTGCTTCGTAGAGATTGCTCCATCACCAAAGCCAACAAAGGCAGAAGAGCGTATGGTAAGCCCAGAGGAAGAGAAGTTCACAGGCTTCATCTTCAAGATAACAGCCAACATCGACCCTAACCACCGCTCTTGTATCGCCTTCTGTAAGGTTTGCTCTGGCAAGTTCGTTAGAAATGCGCCTTACCTCCACGTAGGACTCGGCAAGACCGTCCGTTTCTCTTCTCCTACTCAGTTTATGGCACAGCGCAAGTCAACCATCGACGAGGCATGGGCTGGCGATATCGTAGGTCTTCCTGATAATGGCATCTTCAAGATTGGCGATACTCTTACCGAGGGCGAGAAGATTCATTTCCGCGGACTTCCTTCATTCTCTCCAGAGCTGTTCAAATATATTGAGAACGATGATCCGATGAAGTCTAAGCAGTTCCAGAAGGGACTTGAGCAGCTTATGAACGAGGGTGTGGCTCAGTTGTTCGTAAACCAGTTCAATGGTCGCAGAATCGTTGGTACTGTTGGTCAGCTTCAGTTTGAGGTCATCCAGTACCGTCTTGAGAACGAGTACAACGCTAAGTGTCGTTGGGAGCCTGTTCATCTGCACAAGGCTTGTTGGATAGAGAGCGACGATGCACAGGAGCTTGAGGCATTCAAGAAGCGTAAGTATCAGTATATGGCAAAGGACAAGGACGGTCGTGATGTCTTCCTCGCTGATTCTGGCTATGTACTCTCAATGGCTCAGCAGGATTTCGAGAATATCAAGTTCCACTTTACGAGTGAATTCTAAATAAATTCAGAAATGAAAAGTGAAAAATGAAAAATACAAGTTACATTTTCTCGCTTACCGCGATAATCAGTAACTATTCATTGTAACCCGTATTTTTCATTTTTCACTTTTCATTTTCCATTTTTTATTCTATTTTTCAAGAAAAAGAGGAAAAAATTTGGAACTATTGACAAATATTTTTATATTTGCAAAAAATATCATCAGTTATGAGCACAGCAGAACAAGCAGCACGTAAAGTGTATAATGAATATCATTTAGGAGAGTTGCCAACAGACGTAAAACGCCAGTTAATCATCCTATTCCTAAATACGCCATCCATTATCTCCCAAGAAAAGGATGGTGCAGAAGAAAACATGCCCCAGATTTCTGTTGATGCTCTTAGACAAAGGGCTGAAAAATCATTCTCTGAAGCCAAAGAAGGCAAAGGTGAACCTATTGACAAGCTATTCGATAAATTGGAAGCTAAATATAAGTGGCTATGAATATAGAATATACGCCTTTCTTCCAAGAGACATTGGATAACATGCTATCTTGTGGTCAGAAGTTCTATACCCACAAGATTCTTTCCACAATCATCAATACACTAAAGAAATACAGGGATTTACTCAAAGCCAATCCCTTGCTTGGCTCAATAGAGCCATTACTCAGCAACCTTTCCATAGAGTACAGATCATTAATAATATACAAACACATCAAATTGATATACTTTATCTATGAAGATGTTTTGTATTTTGCTGATATATGGGATACGAGGCAATCTGAAGATTCACTTCGTGAAAGAATAAACTAATAAACCTATGAAACTAACATTCCTCGGAACAGGAACCTCAATAGGTGTACCGGCAATAGGATGCCAATGTGAGGTGTGTCGCAGTACAGAACCACGCGACAAGCGATTGCGTCAGTCTGCATTTCTTGAGACTGACGGCGGTATTCGTGTGCTGATAGACTGCGGACCAGACTTCCGTCAGCAAACCACCCGTTTCCCGTTCACAAAGCTTGATGCGGTCGTTATCAGCCATATCCATTTCGATCATGTGGCAGGTATTGACGACCTCCGACCTTATTGTATGTTCGGCGATGTGGATATCTATTGCCAGGATGATGTGGCGCAGGCTCTTCACCAAACCATGCCCTACTGTTTCAAGGAAAACCTATACCCAGGTGTGCCACACCTAAACCTCCACACCATAGAACCTCACAAGCCATTCATCGTGAGAAGAGACAACGAGGTAGTGGCTAAATTTCCTCCAAGCGGTTCAAACCTCCAAGGTGTCATCAACAAGGAAGGACGTACAATTTCGGTGCCCCCCGCCACAGACACACTCGAAATTACTCCTATCCGAGTAATGCACGGCAATATGCCAATCCTCGGCTATATCTTTAGGGAACAAGCCAACACCTATCAACCATCACCTAACACACAAAGCATAGCCTATATAACGGACATGAAGAGCATCGAGGATTCTGAATATGAACACCTCCACGACATTGACATCCTCGTTGTGAATGCCCTCCGCTTTGAGAAACCGCACCACAGCCACCAGTTGGTTGATGATGCCATAGCCGTAAGCCGTCGCATAGGTGCAAAGCGAACATATCTCATCCACCTCACCCACGACATCGGCACTCACGAGATTGCCAACAGCCGATTGCCAGAGGGATTCCAGTTCGCCTACGACTGTCTGGAAATTTAACTCGGGAAATAATAAACGCAAAGACGCGAAGACACAGAGACAACAAAAAAACTTCGCGACTTTGCGACTTTGCGTTTTTTATAATTTACTGATTTAATTTACCCCAATTTACTTTCCCAAACAAAGGAGCGCAAGCTCCGAAAAACACTTTTTAAAAAAATTTTCTACTAAACCGACTTAACCTTTTCCCATTTCCTACGCTATTACTACAGAATGACCCAAGAAGAGTTTGAACATATAGCCCCAGCACTCCGAGAGTTGATGCTCTCGGTAGGTCACAGTTTCTTCGGCAACGACGATGATGCCGAGGACGTTGCACAAGAGGGACTGGTAGCTCTCCTACGGTTCATCGACAGAATGGATGCCGCCTCCAAGCACGAGGCTCTCGCCATAAGGGTGGCAAAGCATTGCTGCATGGATATTGTGAGGAAAAGGAAATCCAACCTCTTCGTATCTGGCAGACAAGCCGAAGACATAGCGCCACCAGGACGTGACGTAGGTGCCTCGCCACATGAGGATCTTGAAGCTAAGGAACTGCATCAAGCCATGAACCAAGCAGTACAGAACCTCAAGCCAAGCGAGCGCCGACTTTTCGAAATGCGACAGATAGAAGGTCTCCCTCTCGATGAAATTGCCAAGCAGACCAACATCGCGAAGCCCTCAATAAAAAGCATCGTCTCTGCTGCGAGAAAGAAAGTCTTCGAGGAAATTAAGGAAAGACTTAGAAAGTAAATTCTTTTCGGATTTTTTTGAAAGTAAATTAGGAATAAATTAAATCAGTAAATTACAAAAGCGACATCCGTCGCTTAGAAATACTGAAAAATTTAATTTACTGAATATAATTTACTGATCATTTACTTTCCAAAACAAATTTACTTTCCTCACAGAGGGCGCAAGCCCTAATTTAAGTAAAAGTTTTAACGTTATGACACATCAAGAAACCGAAATATTAATCCAGAAATATCTCAACGGCGAGACGACTGCCGAGGAGGAGAGACTCCTTGCCCTTGAGGTATCTCGCGAGGATGCCCCAGCCGACTGGAAGATAATAGCCGAGATGCTTGGCGAACTCACCATCGACGAGGCACTCTTCGACCAGATCATGGCAGAGCGCAAGCCAAAGCCACGCCTCATGCGCTTCTGGCCTTGGGTAGCCGCTGCCTGTGTTGCCGCCCTGCTCGTTGTCTTCCTCGGTCCTCCGAGAGAAGATACCGTCAGCAAGCCTCAAATAGCCAAGGTTGAACCAAAGCCGAAGGTCGCAGAAGAGCCAAAGACCATTGAGCCACAAGAGACGGTAAAGAGCAACACCTCTGCTCAATCTCCGCCCACGCACAAGACAAGGCACAAGCCTCGCGTTTCAAGAAGAGCAAAAGAAGAGCAACAAGAGAGCATCACAAGACAAGAGGCAGAACCTGTTGCCAAGCCAGAGACTATCACAAATGATATTGCACAGACAGAAGAGCCTATCATGCAAGAAGTCATTTATGATGCTAATATGGATTTTAAGGCATTCACAAGAAGCATTCGCGAAAGAGGCGAGCGCGTAACACAGAGAGTTGCCATGTATTCCGATCAACAAAAGTATCATCAATTAAACTAACATATTAATTATGAGAAGAATTTTTACGCTAATATTATCTGCTATACTCACAATAACGGTGTCTGCACAAGATAAGAATCCCGTAGAGAAAATATGCGAAGAGATATATTCTGCTGTGCCAGGACTACCTCGTCTTGATGAGAAAACAAAGTCATACAAAGGAAGTGGGGTCATATCATATAATCACACTATCTATTTTGACGGAAGAGTATTCTGTGCCGAGGATTCTACTGAAAACAAAAATAATAAAGTTCGGAAGAAAATACTCGGTATTATCAGACATAATCTTGACTCATTGATAAAATCATCAGAGGAAAGTCATCACTTTGAATCTCATAGTCATGACACTGACACTATCAAATATTCCATTTGTTTGTCTAACGGACCTGTTATTCCTGAAAAAATCAAATTGGGAGATATCACTTATATTACCCCAGATGATGAGGAAACCGTATCTTTCAATTACACAAGGAACAAATGGAATTACGAGTACAGAGGGTATTATGATTGGGTGTTCTTGGAATACGAGAAAAATGTAATTCTTCCAAACAAACAAAATCAAGCATTTGACAAGTTGGCATATCTTGGGAAAATAACACCAGTCCTCAAGCGTAAAGATATAAAATCGTGGGATTTCAAGTGGTCACAACGTGAAGGCTTTGATAGAGAGGCCAACAAAGATGATATACAGTATATGGCTGGCTTTGAAGATTTCAAGAATGCAGGACAAGTCATAGGAACAATGTATTTCATCCCTAAAGAAAAGAAAGAACTTGCAGAAACTGTACTCGCATCCTTAGACAGCATTTCACTCAGTTATACGGAGACTAATCCTAATCAGAGTTATGTTTATTACTATAACATGAAGGATTGGGCAATGCGATATACAGAAGGTATGGGGCATAACATCAAACTAATGTTTGCCAGAGATCACCAATTTTCAACACATGTTTTCTATGGTGTCACCTCCCAAGGCTACTATGTAGCTGTAGCTGAGACAGAAAAGAACTACTGCATTCCAAGAGAATGGTATACCCTAAAGAGTTTCGATAACGGCAAGAAAGAATATATAAAGGGCGCTAAGAAATAGTAACTTGTTGATAACAAAATGGATTCTCATCCATAAAATCAAATTATAAAGTTATGAAAAGAATTATAAATATAATATTATCTGCTATACTGACGATAACGGTTTCTGCACAAGAGAGAACGCCTGTTGAAAAGATATGGGAAGAAGTCTTTAACATTACTGGGGCACGTCAAGATTTAAAAATGAAGATAAATAACGGTGGTGGTGCAGTAATGTATATTCATAACGGTCCGCTTGGAAAGTATTTTGAATGTTCAAAAGACTGCGGTGGGAACGTTTCACCCTATTGGGCTAATATGAAACCGGAAGAAGTTGAAGAGTCAAATAAAAGGAACGGAAAAATATTTGATGGAATTTTCAATGCTGTCAGACATAACCTTGACTCGTTGATGGAACTCTCTGAAGATAGCTATCACTTTGAGTCTCATAATCATGACGCTGATACTATCACATATTCTCTCTGCCTAAAAAACAGCGAGGGCTCCGTAAAAAAACTCAAGATGAATGACGGTTCTATGGGATTCCCTGATGCGGTAGAGACTGTTTCCTTCAATTTTACGGCAAATACCAAGTCCTGTACATCAGGAAAACATTTCAAAGGTTATGGAACATTGGAATATAGCAAGAATGTATTTCTTCCAAACAGGAAAAGCTACTATTTTGACAAACAGCCATATCTGGATATGATAACATCCTTCCTCAAACAAAAGAAGATTAAATCGTGGGATTTCAAATGGGTAACGAGCGAAGATTATTTAATGGACAGTAATAATAGAAAGGAATTTAGGTTCATAATTGATAGTGGACACAAAAATGGGCAAACTTTAGGAACCATGTATTTCATTCCACGAGAGAAGATAAAACTTGCAGATGAAATCTTTACTGCAATTGACAGTCTGACGCTGAATTATACGGATATCTATCCGGAACAGAGGTTTCGATACACATATAACGTAAAAGAAGAGTTAATGCGACGGACCAATACTAATGCGCACGATTTGTTTTGGTTGTTTGAAGGAACTACGGGCGTTAACAATTTATTTTACAAATCTATACATGTTTATTTGGGCATTACTCCTCAAGGCTATTATATAGCAATAATAGATTCCGAGAATAGATTCTGCATTCCAAAGGAATGGTATTGCCTCAAGAGTTTTAATGATGGCAAGAAGGAATATATTAAGGGGGCAAAGAAATAAATATTTAGATTATAATGGTTTTAGGAAGTTGTGACAAGAGGGTAACGGAAAGCTTATGTCCGAAATGGACATAAGCTTTTTTTTATGTCGTAAAAACTCGCTTGATTCACCGTTGTTATTCCCTTATATGTCCATTATTTCTTCAGTATTTGTCCAATACTTGTCCACTATATGTCCAGTAATTACTGGACATATAGTGGACAACTACTGGACAACGTGTGGACAAGAAAAGAACAAGAAATGGATGTTTCGTTAAGTGTCAGTTAGACGAAATACTAAATGGTCGCACCTTTGGTGCTTAACTGACAATAATTATTCGCTAAGGCTCATCAAGCTAAAGCAAATTCCCAATCTTACCAATCTTTACCAATAAAATATTAAATTGAAAATTATTGGACTATGATTGGAAAGATTGGGAATTATTGTCAGTTAAAAGCAGCTTGCTACTTGCTATAAAAATTCATCGAATAGACTAAGCCTTGCTATAGTTTCAGCCAGTTATCAAGCATTGTTTTGCCCTCGGTTGTGAGGACGCTTTCTGGATGGAACTGAATGCCATGAATATCATATTCCTTATGACGGAGAGCCATTACCTGTCCCTCGTCACTCTCAGCCGTAATCTCAAGGCATGAAGGGAAACCGTCCTTGCTAACAACCCATGAGTGGTATCTGCCCATAACGATACGCTTTGGCAGACCTGCAAAGATAGGATCATTACCAAACTGTGTACCTTCTGTTGCAACACCATGGAAAACATCTGAGAGGTTGGTGAGCTTTGCCCCAAACGCCTCGCCAATAGCCTGATGACCGAGACAAACGCCAAGCATTGGTTTCTTGCCTGCATAGGTACGGATTACATCAAGCAGAAGTCCTGCCTCTGAAGGGATGCCAGGACCTGGAGAGAGGATTATCTTATCAAATTCCTCCAACTGTGGCAATTCAAACTGATCATTACGATATACTGTCACCTCTACGCCCAACTCCTTGACGAGATGAGCAAGGTTATAGGTGAACGAGTCGTAGTTGTCTATGATTACTATTTTCATAAAGACCCACCCCCTTACCCCTCCCATAAAGGGAGGGGAGTGATTACACTTTTTCGTTAGCGGGGGGTACGCTTTTAATTGTTTATTATTTATTAATTAAGACCTTCCCTTTTAGCAGAAAATACGATCTACTCCCCTCCCTTTATGGGAGGGGCTGGGGGTGGGTCTTATAATTCTTCCGCAATTCCTATAGCCTTACGCAACGCGCCAAGCTTATTGTTCACTTCCTGAAGCTCATACTCCTCATTACTCTTGGCAACTATGCCACCACCTGCCTGGAACCAGAGTTCACCATTACGGCTAACGAAGGTACGGATGGTGATTGCCTGATTCAGAGAGCGGTCGAAACCTATGAAGCCGATACAGCCACCGTATGCACCACGATTGTGTGGCTCAAGCTCTGAGATAATCTGCATGGCACGAACCTTTGGAGCACCAGAGAGAGTACCCGCTGGGAAGGTATCAATAAATGCCTTGATTGGATCTGCGCCCTTGTCGAGAGTTCCAGAAACACGACTCACAAGATGAATGACGTGTGAATAGAACTGCATATCCTTGTAGAAATCCACATGCACGCCATGACAGTTGCGCGAAAGGTCGTTACGGGCAAGGTCAACAAGCATAACGTGCTCTGCATTCTCCTTTGGATCATTACGCAGATACTCAGCATTCTTACGATCCTGCTCAGCATTACCCGTGCGTTTTGTAGTTCCTGCAATTGGATCAATGAAAGCCTGATACTCATCACCCTTCTTCTCTATTCGGCAATGTGTTTCTGGAGAAGAACCGAAGATGCGGAAGCCTCCAAAGTCGAAGTAGAAGAGGTATGGTGAAGGGTTGATGCTACGGAGAGCACGATAGAGCTTGAAGTCGTCACCCTCATATTTCTGTTTAAAGCGACGGGCAAGCACTATCTGGAATACATCACCACGCAGACAATGCTTTATGCCCTGACGGATATTCGCCTTATGCTCCTCGTCTGTAAGGGTGGAGGTATAGTCGCCTACCGGGTGGAATCCATAGGCACGAATCTGACGGTTATTGATATCTTTCTCAAGTACATCAAGGTCATCTGGCTCACCCTCGCTAAGAAGCTCAATAATGATCATCTCATTACGGAAATGGTCGAAAACTACGACATCCTTATAAAGGATATAGAGAAGGTCAGGAGCATCGTTCTTTGCCTGTGTCTCGTCCTTTACGTTGATATTCTCGAAATAGCGCACGGCATTGAATGAGGTATAGCCGAAGAGTCCGCAGTTCTCGCTGTTCTCACCCTCAATCTGGAAAGAAGAGAGGAACTCATTGATGAGCTGAGCCGAACCATACTCCTTAGTTATCTCATGCTGCACCTGTGTGCCGTCAGGATATTTGCAAACACCCATGCCATGCTCGATAGACACGCTACCGATAGGATGTACACCGATGAATGAACGTGAGTTCTCGCCACCGTGATAGTCAGAGCACTCCATTAGTGCCGACATTGGGTAGTCATCACGTATCTTCATATATGCAGATACCGGGGTATTCAAGTCGCCGAGTATCTTTTTTGAAGCGGTATGATATTTGTACATTTTTTGAAAAGATTAAAGATTAGAGAGTAAAGGGTAATGTAGATAGTATCATCATTCTACATTACACTTTCAACTTTACACTTTACCCTATCTCATTCTGATGCGCGAGATAAGTATCCAAATCCTTATCACCTCTACCAGAGACGGTGAGAACTACAACATCGTCCTTCTTGAACTGACCTGCCACCTTTGGAAGGAGTGCGAGGGCATGAGCAGACTCAAGGGCTGGGATGATACCCTCAAGGCGTGTAAGCTCGAAGGCTGCACGAAGCGCCTCATCGTCATTAGCTGGAACTACCTGCGCACGACCAGTTTCATAGAGGTTACAATGCATAGGACCTGTGCCTGGATAGTCAAGACCCGCAGAGATTGAGTAAGGCTCAATGATCTGACCATCCTCAGTCTGCATCAGCTTGATCTTTGAACCGTGGAGAATTCCAGTAGTGCCTACCTGCATACTTGCAGCTGTCTTATCGGTATCCACACCAAGACCACCTGCCTCACCGAGGATAATCTTCACGCGCTCATCGTCGAGGTAGTGATAGATAGTGCCAGCTGCATTAGAGCCACCACCTACGCAAGCCATGAGGTAGTCAGGATAGTTACGACCAATCTTCTCCTCTAACTGCCATTTTATTTCCTCAGAAATAACGCTCTGGAGCTTTGCAACCATCTCAGGATATGGGTGTGGGCCAACAGTTGAACCAATGATATAGAATGTATCAGAAGGGTGACAGCACCAGTCGCGGATAGCCTCGTTAGTACCATCTTTCAGGGTTTTGTTACCACTCTGAACAGGCACGACGGTAGCACCGAGCATCTTCATACGCTCAACATTAACGTGCTGACGCTGAACATCGAGAGCACCCATATAAACCGTGCAAGGCATATTCATGAGGGCACAAGCCGTAGCAGTAGCCACGCCATGCTGTCCCGCGCCTGTCTCAGCGATAATACGTGTCTTACCCATCTTCTTTGCTATGAGAATCTGACCGAGCGCGTTGTTAATCTTATGCGCTCCCGTGTGGTTCAAGTCCTCGCGCTTCAGGTAGAGCTGACATCCGTACTTCTCGCTCATACGCTTTGCAAAATAGAGAGGTGAAGGGCGACCAACATAATCGCGCAGAAGGGCATGATATTCCTTCTTGAACTCCTCGCTCTCGATGATAGGGAGGTACGCATTCTTCAAGTCCTCCACTGTCTTATATAATATCTCAGGGATGTAGGCACCACCATAGTTGCCGTAGAATCCCAGGTCGTTTACTGTGTATTTGCTCATAATAATTTTAAATGTTTAAATGAAAAATGAAAAGCGAAAAATACAAATTAGCATTTTTCATTTTATTATTTTTCATTTTTCAATTATTTAGAAAGCGCCTCAAACAAATTATCCAATGCCTTGTCTGCATCTCCGTTTGCCTGCTCAAGAAGCTGCACGAACTTACTTCCGATGATTGCTCCAGCGGCATTTGCCTGTGACGATTCAAGCGTCTGCTTGTTGCTTATGCCGAAGCCTATCATGCGAGGGTTGCGGAGATTCATGGCGTTGATGCGCTGGAAATATTCCTGCTTAGCCTCATCGAATGACTTCTGTGCACCCGTAGTGCTTGCCGATGACACCATATACACGAATCCATCGGTATGCTCGTCGATGAAGCGAATGCGCTCATCTGATGTCTCTGGGGTGATGAGCATGATGATACGGATATCATATTTGTCAGCTACAGGCTTAACCTGCTCCATATAGTCCTTGAAAGGAAGGTCAGGAATGATAGCACCACTAACTCCACACTCCACACAACTCTTGCAGAACTCCTCTATGCCATACTGCAACACCACGTTAAGGTAGCCCATGAGCACGAGTGGCATCTTCACCTCATCCTTGATAGCCTTTAGCTGTGAGAAGAGAATACGGAGCGACATACCATTACGGAGTGCCTTGGTAGCAGCATCCTGAATAACAGGACCGTCAGCCATTGGGTCGCTGAAAGGTATTCCGACCTCAACCATATCAATGCCGTGACGCTCCATTGACTTAATCACATCCCCTGTTCCCTCAAGTGTAGGACATCCTGCACAGAAATAGAGAGAAAGGATCTTACGGTCTTTTGCAGAAGCAAATAATTGATTAATTTTATTCATATATAGACCCACCCCCAACCCCTCCCATAAAGGGAGGGGAGTAATTACAATTACTCGTTAGCGGGGGGTACGCTTTTTATTTGTTTTACCTATTTTATTATTTTAATATCGACCTTCCTTTAAGCAGATATTATTCGCAAGCTCATCAGCTTCGCAGTTTCTATCTACTCCCCTCCCTTTATAGGAGGGGCTGGGAGAGGGTCTGTTGTATGAAGGTTCTCAACTTCTCCACATCCTTCATCGCTGGCTCCATCTCGAACTTCGAGTTGAGGTCAATGCCAACGCACATCGGATGCTTGAAAGCCTTCACGCGCTCCACGTCATCTGGTCCGATTCCTCCAGAGAGCAAGAACGGGATATTACCGTCATACTCCTCAAGTACCGACCAGTCGAACTGCTCACCACTACCGCCCACGCACTTGCATTTCGTGTCGAAAAGCAGCATGTCAGCATGTCCCTCGTACTCACGCCATCGCTTCACATCATCGGCTTCACGTATGCTCAATGCCTTGATAATCTTGACATCTGGCGCAATATCAGGAATGAGCGTTGCCTTGAGGTTATCAATCATCACAGCCGACTCATTTCCATGCAGTTGCACATAGTCAAGCTTAAAGTTATAGACGCGCGTCACGATGTTCTGAGGCATATCATCTACGAACACACCCACATATTTCACATCCGACTGCTTGCCATCGAGCATCCCCGTACTCACGCGGTCAGGAATGATACCTGCACGCGATGAAATCTGAGACACATACCTCGGGCTCTTCGGCCAGAAGATAAAACCCATAAGGTCAATTCCAAGCTTCGACACCTCCGCTATGTTCTGAGGGTCGCGCATTCCGCAAACTTTTATAATCATAAAGACCCACCCCCTGACCCCTCCCATAAAGGGAGGGGAGTAGTTACTACCTTCGTTAGCGGGGGGCACGCTTTTTTATTTGTTTATTATCAATTCATTATAACCTTCCTCCATAAGCAGACATTATTCGCAAGCTCATCAGCTTCGCAGTTTCTATCTACTCCCCTCCCTTTATGGGAGGGGCTGGGGGAGGGTCTGTTCTATAAATGCCTTCAGCGCCTTCCCCGGCTCTTCCGTCTTCATGAAGTTCTCACCGATAAGGAAGCCATTGAAGCCCGCCTGACGCAGCTCTCGAACCGTATTTGGTTCGGAAATGCCGCTCTCACTAACCTTGCACGCATCCTTCGGAAGAAGCTCAGCCAGACGGAAGGAATTCTCCACCTTAGTGATAAAGGTGCCGAGGTTACGGTTATTTATTCCGCACATATCAGGCCCCAGCACTACATACTCAAGCTCTGTCTCGCTATGCATCTCAAGAAGAACCTCAAGCTGAAGGTCATGCGCCTTGTTGAGAAGGTCACGGCACTCGCTCTTCTTCAGATCGGCTGCAATGAGCAGAACAGCAGAAGCCCCACAAAGGCGAGCCTGATAAAGCTGATACTCATCAATCACGAAATTCTTGTAAAGAACAGGAATCGTAACACCCGACTTTCGCGCTATGCGGATGAAGTCATCACAACCACCAAAGTACTTCGTATCAGTAAGAATACTCAAAGCTGAAGCCCCGTTCTCCTGATATGAAAGAGGAATGACATCTGCCCTACCCTCTTCTTTTATCCATCCCTTGGAAGGCGACTTGCGCTTGAACTCGGAAATGATACCCGAATCCGATGCCATCAACGCGCCACGCATCGAAGGCACCACCGCCCCCTCATCCATCACCTTCTCCACCTTTGCAGCAAGGTCACGGAACGACAATTCCTTCTTGAACTGCTCTACCTCTATTCGCTTGTGAGCGATTATCTCGTCTAAAATATCTGACATATGACCAACACACAGCCCCTCACCCGCCCTATGGGCACCCTTTCCCCAAAGGGCGAGGGAAAAGTTACCATTCTTCCCTTAAGGTTTCATTAGTAATATCTCCCTCGCCCCCTGGGGAGAGGGTGTCACGTAGTGACGGGTGAGGGGCTGTTCTTTTATTATTTATTCACCTCCACAAACTTCTTCAGCGTAGCCAAAGCCTTACCGCTCTCAATGCTCTCCTTCGCCTTAGCGATGCACTCCTCAAGCGACATCTTACCAGCCTCAAGCGTCTGGATAGCGAACGCAGCATTAATGATTACGACATTCTTCTGCGACTCCGTTGCCGTGTTCTCAAGAACAGAATCGAATATCTTCATAGCCTCTTCCTTCGTTGTGCCACCGCAGATCTCCACAGGCTTAACAAGAGGCATCTTCACATCAACAGGAGAGAAAATCTTCTCATAGTTATTAGTCGTCACCTTGAAGTTACCAGTCAATGAAATCTCATCATATCCGTCGATAGAGTTCTCGATAGCATAGTCAACACCAAGCTTCTGATACACACTATTATACAGACGCATCTGGTCAAGGTTAGCCACGCCGAGCAACTGGCACTTTGGCTGACTTGGGTTCACGATAGGACCAAGCAGATTGAATACCGTTGGGAACTCCACAGCCTTACGGATAGGACCAACGAACTTCATAGCGCGAGCGAACAATGGTGCATGCAGATAAACGATACCTGTCTCATTGATAGAGCGGTTGAGCTGATCAATATCGTTAGTAAACTTAACGCCGTGACCTTCAATCACATTACTTGCACCGCTAACCGATGTAGCAGCCACGTTACCATGCTTCGCAACCTTATATCCTGCGCCAGCCACCACGAAGCAAGCACAAGTAGAGATATTGAAGGTATTCTTCTGATCACCGCCAGTACCCACGATGTCGATATAACGGTCAGCATCAAGAAGGGCAGGAACGCCCGTCTCAAGAATACCGTCACGGAAGCCGAGGAGCTCGTCCACCGTAATACCACGCATCTGCAAGCAAGCCAGCAGCGCAGTTATCTGTGCATCGTTAATCTCCTGACGTGTGATAGCCAGAAGAATCTGTCTCATTTCCTCGCGCGAAAGCAACTCGTGCTCCAATACTCGCGCCAAAATTTCCTTCATTACCATGAGCTAATATCTATTTTTAAATTTTCAATTTTCAATTGTCAATTTTCAATTTGAGAAACTCAAAAAGGGCCTGTCGCGTTTGCGACAGACCCTTAAGAATATCTCTTTATACTTGACGAGTACATATACGGTCTTAGCAACTCACGACTTATTCAAATCTCGAGCTACGCCACCACCAATATGTACGAACGTTTTGTTTCATGCTGCAAAAGTACACATTTATTTTGAAAAAACAAATTTTTTGGCACTTTTTTTCGCCTTTTGCTTACATTTTTTCCACACAAAGCAAAAAAACATCGTGTTTTTTGGTTATTACGCTAATATTACGTATCTTTGCATTTCATTTCAACACATTATTAATAAATAAGAAATTTCGAAGTAGTTCCTACGAAGTTCCGTTGATCCAAGGAACCAAACTCGGTGAACCTCCGTTCTAGGTCCGTTCCATAATGGGACTTTCACCGAGTTTGGTTCCTAGGTATTAGGGAATATAAGCGGAAGAACAACGGAGATTAGGCCTTTCCAATTACAGGACAAGCCTTGATCTCATGAATAAGTAAATTATAAAAAAATTAGATAAAATTGATTTCAGTAGAAGGATTAACAGTGGAGTTTGGCGTGAAGCCATTGTTCCTTGACGCGAGTTTCGTGGTCAACGACCGTGACCGTATCGCCCTCGTGGGTAAGAACGGTGCAGGAAAATCCACTATGCTAAAGATATTGTGCGGTAAGCAGTTGCCTACTTCGGGCACAGTTGCCGTGCCTAACGACTACACCATCGGCTATCTGCCACAGGTGATGATTCTCCAGGATGACACTACCGTGCGCGAGGAAGCGAGAAAGGCTTTCGCAAAGATTACACAGCTCAAGGAGAAGATTGATGAACTGAACCGCCAGTTGGCTGAGCGCACCGACTATGAGTCGGAAGCGTATATGGCGCTTGTGGAGAAGTTCACTCAGGAGCATGAACGCTACATGATGATGGGCGGCGATAACTACGAGGCTGAGATTGAGCGTACGCTGACGGGTCTCGGTTTCCTCAGAACTGACTTCGACCGCCCTACGAATGAGTTCTCAGGCGGTTGGCGAATGCGTATTGAGCTTGCGAAGATTCTGCTTCAGAAGCCTGATGTGCTCCTGCTCGACGAGCCTACCAACCACCTCGACATCGAGTCAATACAATGGCTGGAACAGCAGTTGTCGCAGAGCTCCCGTGCCGTTGTGCTGGTGAGCCACGACCGCGCTTTCATCAATAACGTGACTAACCGCACGCTTGAGATCTCATGTGGAAAGGTTATCGACTATAAGGTGAAGTATGACGAGTATGTGAAGCTACGTGCCGAGCGCAGGGAGCAGCAGATTCGTGCCTACGAGAACCAGCAGAAGGAGATTGCCGACACGAAGGCATTCATAGAGCGTTTCCGCTATCAGGCTACGAAGGCGGTGCAGGTTCAGCAGAGGATTCGACAACTTGAGAAGATTGTGCCTATCGAGATTGACGAGGTTGATACTTCTTCGCTCCGACTAAAGTTCCCTCCTTGCCTTCGCTCGGGCGACTACCCAGTGATATGCGATCAGGTGGCTAAGAGCTACGGAGAGCATCAGGTATTCGCCAACGTGGATATGATGATTAAGCGTGGCGAGAAGGTAGCTTTCGTGGGTAAGAACGGCGAGGGTAAGTCAACGCTCGTGAAGTGCATCATGGGCGAGATTGACTATCAAGGCACGCTTAAAGTGGGACATAACACGCAGATTGGCTACTTCGCCCAGAATCAGGCTCAGTTGCTCGACGAGAACCTCACGGTGTTTGAGACTATCGACAACGTGGCGAAGGGTGAGATTCGACTGAAGATTAAGGATATTCTCGGTGCGTTCATGTTCGGTGGCGAGGCTTCCGATAAATACGTCAAGGTGCTTTCGGGCGGTGAACGCTCTCGCCTGGCTATGATTCGCCTATTGCTTGAGCCTGTGAACTTCCTCATCCTCGACGAGCCGACGAACCACCTCGACATGCAGTCGAAGGATGTGCTGAAGGAGGCTATCCGCGCTTTTGACGGTACGGCTATCATCGTGAGTCATGACCGTGACTTCCTCGACGGACTTGTGGATAAGGTGTATGAGTTCGGTGGCGGTAAGGTTCGTGAGCATCTGGGCGGCATTTATGAGTATCTGAGGTTCCATAATGCGGAGACGATTGAGGAGGCGACGACGAGCCAGACGGCCTCTCCCCCCGCCCTCCCCCGTAGGGAGGGAGCCGGAGAGCGAACGGAAGCCGCACAAGAGGGTCAGAGCAATGCCCTTTCATACGCTGAGCGTAAGGAGCAGCAGAAGAAGATAAATAAGATTCAGAAGCAGATTAAGGCGTGCGAGGAGAAGATTGCGACGCTTGAGGCAAGGCTCGATGAGCTGGGCAAGAAACTGGAAGACCCTGCCAATGCCTCGGATATGAAGCTCGTGAATCAATATACTGAGACGCAGGAGGCTCTGGACAAGGAAATGGAGACTTGGGAGAAGCTGAGTATGAAATTGGAATAGCGGCCCCTCAACAGTAGCCCCTCAACAGCGGCCCCTCACCTGCCCTGCGGGCACCCTCTCCCCAAGGGGCGAGGGGGAAGTTAGTAATGAAACCGTAAGGGGCATGGACAATAACAAAAGACAAATTTAGCAAAATACAAACAACATGCTTAGAATATTCAGAAAGAAAGATATTTCAAAAAGTAATTCCCAGAGCGGAAAAATGGTAACTCTAACCTCGCCCCTTGGGGAGAGGATGCCCGCAGGGCAGGTGAGGGGCCGCCGTTTGAACCGCTGTATGGGTGCAGTTTTTACTATGGCTTTACTATCTATGCCTTTGGCAACAATGGCACAGCACAAGGTGCTGGGTGCCGGAATAAAGGCTGAGAATATGGATCTCAGCGTGAAACCGGGTGATGACTTCTACAAATACGCTTGTGGCGGTTGGATGAAGAACAACCCGCTGCCTGCCGCTTACTCTCGCTATGGAAGCTTCGACAAACTGAGCGAGGACAACAGCAAGCGCATCAATTCTATCCTTACCGAACTCTCTCAGAAGAAGAGCGAGAACGGAAGTCTGGAGCAGAAGATTGGCGACCTCTATAACATCGCTATGGACTCTGTTCGCCGTAACAAGGATGGCGTGGCTCCTGTGATGCCTTTCATCAAGCAGCTTGAGGATGCAAAGAACATTGACGAGCTGATGAAGTTCGTGTATGACCAGTGCCAGTATGACGCTGACTTCTTCGCTGGCTTCGGTTTCGGTGCTGACGAGAAGGACTCAAAGAACAATATCTTCCAGATTTATCAGGGCGGCCTTTCACTCGGACAGCGTGAATACTACGTGAACAAGGATTCTGCAAACCTTGCACTCATGGAGGCTTATCGCAAGCACATGGTTAATATGTTCAAGCTCTTCGGCTTTGCGGAAGAGACTGCCAAGCAGCGCATGGAGCGTGTGCTGAAACTTGAGACACGCATTGCCGAGTTCTCACTCTCACGCACAGAGCTTCGCGATGTGGAGAAGAACTATAACAAGATGTCGTTCTATGAGTTCAAGGCTAAGTACCCTTACTTCCCTCTCGACGAACTTCTTGCTGCAAGTGGCATTGACAAGAAATACGTGGAGAAGCTTGTGCTCGGTCAGCCAAAGTATATGGAGGGCTTGAATGAGCTTATCAGAAACATGAACTCTGAGGATCTGCGTGCAAAACTTGAATGGGACTTCATTCAAGGCTCTACTTCATTGCTCAGCGATGCCGTTGCTGAGGAATCATTCGATTTCTTCGGCCGTGTGAAGAGCGGTCGTCAAGAGGACTACCCACGCTGGCGTAAGGCAACATCACTCGTGCAGAATATTCTCGGTCAGCCTCTCGGCAAGATCTATTGCGAGCGTTATTTCCCAGCTTCAAGCAAGGAGAGAATGATGCAGCTTGTGAAGAACCTTCAGATTGCTCTCGGTGAGCGCATCGACGCACAGGCATGGATGACTACTGCAACAAAGAAGGTGGCTCATGAGAAATTGGATGCCTTCTATGTAAAAATTGGATATCCTGACAAGTGGAAGGATTATTCTGGTCTTACAATAGACCCAAGCAAGTCGCTTTTCGAGAACATCCTTGCATATTCAAAGTTCCGTCATAAGCAGTATCTTGACGAGAAGATGGGTAAGCCAGTGGATCGTGACGAGTGGCACATGACTCCTCAGACGGTGAACGCTTACTATAACCCAACGACAAACGAGATTTGTTTCCCTGCCGGAATACTTCAGTACCCATTCTTCGACCCAGAGGCTGACGATGCCTTCAACTATGGTGCTATCGGCGTGGTTATCGGTCATGAGATGACTCACGGCTTTGACGACCAGGGCTCACACTTCGACAAGGACGGCAACATGTCGGACTGGTGGACGAAGGAGGATGTGGAGAACTTCAAGAAGCTCGGTGATTTCTATGCTGAGTTCTTCTCAACAATCGAGGTTCTTCCTGGATTGAAGGCAAACGGCCGTATGACTCTCGGTGAGAACCTTGCTGACCACGGCGGTCTTGAGGTGGCTTATCAGGCATTCAAGAATGCGGAGAAGCAGAACGCAAAGGCAGACGTGAAGGTGGCTAAGGAGAACTCAGGCGAGAAACTCGGTCTGACTGCCGATCAGCGTTTCTTCTGTGCTTATGCTGGCGTATGGGGACAGAATATTACAGAAAAGGAGATTCGCAACCGTCTTCTCAACGATGTTCACTCACAGGGTGAATGGCGTGTGAAAGGTGCGCTTCCACATATCAACGCATGGTATGATGCGTTTAACATCAAGCCGGGCGACAAGCTCTATCTGGAGCCAGAGAAGAGGTTGAAGCTGTGGTAAACAACAGCTCCCTCCATAGCCCCTCACCCGTCACTACGTGACACCCTCTCCCCAAGGGGCGAGGGAAAAGTTACACTTGAACGCTATGGAAGGAGCCAATGATTAAAAATACTAACATCCTCCTCGCCCCTTGGGGAGAGGATACCCGCAGGGCAGGTGAGGGGCCGTGGGGCGCGTGGGTGTTTCGTTTCGTTTTTTTATTATGCCATTAAGATTACCCGACAAACTTCCTGCAATAGATATACTCAAAGGTGAGAATATCTTCGTTATTGATGAAACCAGAGGACATTCGCAAGATATTCGTCCTCTGCGAATCGTCATACTCAATCTCATGCCTATCAAGGTAACGACAGAGACTGACCTTATCCGTCTGTTGTCTAACACCCCTCTTCAGATTGACATCACGTTCATGAAACTGAAGAGCCACACATCAAAGAACACCCCGATAGAGCACATGATGATGTTTTACCGCGATTTCGACGAAATAAAGGACGAGAAATACGACGGTATGATCATTACTGGTGCACCTGTTGAGAACATGGAGTTCGAGGAAGTGAACTACTGGGACGAGATTACGAAGATATTCGACTGGAGTCGCACGCACGTTACATCAACGATGTATATCTGCTGGGCGGCTCAGGCAGGTCTGTATCATCACTACGGAATACAGAAACATCTGCTCCCGAAGAAGATGTTCGGCATCTTCCGTCAGCATTGCGTGCGTAAGGAGAGATACCCTATCTTCCGTGGTTTTGACGATACCTTTGCTATGCCACACTCACGCCATACCGAGGTGTATCGTGAGGACATCATCGCATCACCTGACGTGACTCTCATTGCCGAGTCTCCAGAATCAGGTGTTAGTATGGCTATGGCTCGTCGTGGTCGTGAGTTCTTCATCACAGGTCACATGGAGTATAATCCAGAGACTCTTCATAATGAGTATATGCGTGATAAGGATAAGCGTGACGATGTGGAGATGCCAAAGAACTACTACAAGGACAACAACCCTAAGAAGGGGCCAATGGTTACCTGGCGTGCTCATGCCAATCTCCTCTTCCAGAACTGGATAAACTATTACGTATATCAGAAGACACCGTTTGATATTAGGAAGATTAAATAAAAGAGCAGCCCCTCACCCGTCACTACGTGACACCCTCTCCCCAAGGGGCGAGGGAAAAGTTACACTTGAACGCTATGAAAGGAGTATATGATTAAAAATACTAACATCCCCCTCGCCCCTTGGGGAGAGGATGCCCGCAGGGCAGGTGAGGGGCCAAGACCTCTGGAGTTATTAGCCCCAGCCAAGAACCTTGAATGCGGTATTGCAGCCATTGACCATGGCGCGGATGCCGTTTACATCGGAGCACAACGCTTTGGTGCACGTGCTGCTGCTGGTAATTCCGTGGAGGACATAGCGCAGTTGTGTAGGTATGCTCATCAGTTTGGTGCCAAGATCTTCGTCACGGTAAATACCATTATCTATGACGAGGAACTTAACGACACGCTTCAGCTCGTTGATGAACTTGATAGCATCGGCGTTGATGCAATCCTCGTTCAGGACATGGGATTGTTCTCTCTCCTAAAGCAAAGGAAAGAACCTCTGCATTGCGAGCTTCATGCCTCTACGCAGACGGATAACCGCACAGCGGAGAAAGTGAAATGGCTCTTCGACCAAGGCTTTGACAGGGTGGTTCTTGCAAGAGAATTGAGCATTAAGGAGATTGCGGATATAAATAAGGCAATCTACCAACACCCAACACCTACCACCCAACAGCTACCTCTCGAAGTCTTCGTCCATGGTGCTTTGTGCGTATCATATTCAGGTCAATGCTACGCATCGCAGTATTGTTTCCAACGCTCAGCCAACAGAGGCGAATGTGCTCAGTTCTGTCGCCTCGCCTTTACGCTGAAAGATGCCAATGGTAAGATTCTAGAAAGCGAGCGTCATCTGCTCTCTTTGCGAGACATGGCACAGATAAACAACCTTGAGAAACTGGCAGAGGCAGGTGCATCTTCCTTCAAAATTGAAGGAAGACTAAAAGATGTGGATTATGTGAAGAACATCACGGCTGCATATAGCGAGGCACTTAACGAAGTGGTGCGCCGTAATCCAGACAAATACACCCGTGCCTCTTTCGGAAGATGCACATACACCTTCTCGCCAAATATTCAGAAGTCATTCAACCGTGGCTTTACCACATATTTCGCAGAAGGCAGAAAGCAAAGACTCGTTTCTTTCGACACACCAAAGGCGATGGGCGAACCTGTGGGTAAGGTGAAAGAGATCAGAGGTCATTCATTCAATATCTCCACCACCACATCATTTGCCAATGGCGACGGTCTCTGCTATCTCACTCCTTCTGGTCTTGTGGGTTTCAGAGTGAACAAGGTGGAGGGCAACCGCATCTTCCCTTTGCGTATGCCAGAATCATTGAAGCCGGGCACAATGCTCTTCCGTAATCTCGATCAGGCTTTCACCACACTTCTTGCCAAGCCTTCAAGTGAGCGTAAGATTGATATCAGTTTTCATCTCTACGAAGAGAACGGCAAACTGACTCTCTCTGCTAAGGATGAAGTTGGTCGCACAGCAAAGATTCAATCTGATTGCGAGCTTCAGCCAGCAGCCAAGCCACAGGAAGATAATATCCGCCGACAACTCTCAAAACTCGGTGGCACTATCTACCAATGCAAGGACATCGAGATTGACACGAATGCCTTCATTCCAAGTAGCGTGCTGGCGAATATGAGAAGGGAAATAATTGAAAAGACCCTCTCCCCGCTCCCCCATAAAGGGGGAGAGCCGCTAACGCCTCCAAAGGCTACCCCAAAGACCATTTCTACACCTTATTTATATAATTACCTATATAACGCCTCAAACCGTAAGGCGAAGGAGTTTTATAAGGCACAGGGAATTGAGGCTTGCTCATTAGAGGGTTTTGAGCATTCCGGCTCCCTCTCTACGGGAGAGGGCGGGGGGAGAGGCCACTTTCTCCTCATGCAATGCCGCTATTGTCTCCGCAACGAGATGGGCTTCTGCACAAAGTCGGGCAAACGCGCTCCGTGGAAAGAGCCACTCACGATATCAATTTCTGATGGTCGCGAGTTCCAGTTGCAGTTCGACTGCAAAAATTGCCAAATGAATGTCATTTCAATTAATAAATAAATGTACTATTTGACTATTTACAATGTACTATTTATGTACTATTTGGTTGATGTACTATTTATCGTCAATCAATAACGAAATAGTAAATAGAAAAAATAAATAGTACATAGTAAATAGTTAAATAGTAAATAAAATATGCCCTCACTACGACATATACTATCTAAAATATTCCCCCTTGGGGGGATAGGGGGCTTTCTAATCCTCTTACTCCTCACTTCCTGCTATCGTGATTCATCGCAGGAAGAGACTCATGATGCACTTGCGATAGGCGATACGCTGACACAGGAACAGCAGGATTCAATATCCTTCTACTCAAAGCACCACTTTACCGAGGGGTATAACTTCGAGGTGTATAAAGATTCAATTTCGTTGCTCGTACAGCAGCCGGAGGAGATGATTTCGCAAATGGAAATTGATACATTTGCAGTATATAAGAATCATCATGTAGTGGTTGGCGATATTAGAATACTATCACAAGATTCGATTGACTCTGTGTGGGTTCAGCTTGCAACTGACGAAGGACGATGGGGATGGATTCACGAGACGGAACTTCTGCCAAAGGTAGTGCCTGTAGATCCAATCTCACAGGCAATAATGTTCTTCTCAGATTCGCATATCATCATCTCGCTAATCATCGTTATGCTGATTGGTATAGCATACGTTATGCGACACATTTACCGTAGGAATGCCCCGATAGTGCATTTCCGCGATATCTCATCATTCTACCCTACCCTGCTCTGCCTCATCGTGGCAATAGCAGCAACATTCTACGCATCAGTACAGATGTTTGCCCCAGAGACTTGGAGGCACTTCTACTATCACCCAACGCTGAACCCTTTCCAAGTGCCATTGATATTATCAATATTCATGGCTTCTGTATGGGCAATGGCTATCGTATTCATAGCAGCGGTAGATGATGTGAAACGAAATCTGCCACTTTTGGATGCCATACTCTACCTATCAGGAATGATAGGCGTATGCGCTATCAATTACATCATATTCAGCATCACCACCCTCAACTATGTGGGCTACCCTCTGTTGGTGGCATACTGCTATTTCGCTATCAAGCGTTATTATACAGTATCACGCAAACATTATATCTGCGGCAACTGTGGCAACCGCCTTTCAACCAAAGGCAAATGCCCTGTCTGCGGATTCATTAACGATTAATCGAGATTAATATGTCAAAAACATTACGAAATATATTCCTATTCAGCAGTCTTATGCTTGGCATGTTCACTTCTTGTGGAGATGACAATAACGAGGACGTTCCTGACACAAAAAGAAACAGAACCGTACTGGTATTTATGTGTGCAGAAAACAACCTCGGATCTAATTTCTTCGTAAGTGATTCTACCGAGATTGTACGAGGAGCAGCCAATCTTCCTGCCGACGTAAACCTCATAGTGTATGCCGACCGTACCAGTCAGAGTACCAAGCCATTTATTGCCAAAGTGGAAAAAGATGGTATGCACATCATGAAGCAATACGACAAAGACTGGTATTCCACCGATAAGGATGCGATTTCCGATATCATCAACTGGACATTTACGAAATATCCTGCTGACTCATACGCCATGACTTTCTGGGGACATGGCAACGGGTGGATTATGGTGCCAGATAAGAATACTACAAATCCATCGACCAAGGCTAACGCAAAACATAAGGCATACGGTTGGGACACAGGCAAGGATAATCCTGATGGAGGTGATGGCTACGACAAGTACATCAACATTCCTGAACTTGCCAACGTTCTTTCAAAGACGCATCATCTTGACTATATCTTCTTCGATTGTTGCCAGATGATGTGTGCCGAGGTAGCATACGAGCTTCGTAATGTATGTGACTATATCATCGGTTCACCAGCCGAGATTCCTGGCTGTGGTGCGCCATACCAATATATAGTACCAGACCTCTTTCTTACCAAGGAGAATGTAGGAAAGGCAATAGTTGATGACTATATCAAATACACGAACTTTCCAAGTTTTCCTGCTGACGGCTTGCCTTTGTCGGTTGTAAAGACAAGTAATATGGAGAATCTTCTTAATGCAACGCAAAGCGCGATAGACACGGTTATGGTGCATTATCAATATCCACATAACCTTCCTGTCTATGATGTCATATTCTATGGCATAAACGTGCATTCTGCAAGCCAGCCAATATATTACGATCTACGCCACATAATGCGCAAGTATCTATCGCAGAACGATTTCAACACTTGGGATAATACTTTTCAACAGACTGTAGTATATTCCGTTCATCCAAGAGACTGGAAGGAATCAAGATATGCTGACTGGCTTAGTTCACAGTTAAACACCTCTCATTTCAGGCAATTCAAGATGAATGATGAGAACTATGGCGGCTTGTCAATGTTCATTCCGCAGACATACTATTCTAACGTGGAATCAACATACCTCAATCCAAACGTAAGCATTAAGGCTTTCCAATGGAATAAGGGAATAGATTGGACAAAGTTTGGTTGGGAGTAGTCCCAAAGGGGAAGTGAAAAGTGAATAGTGAAAAGTGAAAAATTTAAGTTACCTTTTACAGCGAAAAGAACTATCTAAAAGCTCCACCTCGGGGGAGATGGAGGGGGGCTGGATTTTTCTCTCTGGCCTTCGCGACGGCATACCAATAGCATTAGGATATTACGCCGTGGCATTCTCGCTCGGTATCATAGCAGGCAATGTAGGTCTCAGTGCCTTCATGGGCTTTATCGCATCTTTCTTCACCCGCGCCTCTGCCGGTGAATATGCAGGCTATACCCTTGCAGGAGCACAGGCAGCATATATCGAGGTTATCGGAATGAGTCTGATAGCCAACCTCCGCTATCTGCTTATGAGCACGGCTTTGACACAGAAATTCCGTCCGGGCACATCACTCTTCAAGCGAATCATAACCTCTGCCTGTATCACAGATGAGATTTTCGGAATATCAATAGCATACAAAGGATATCTCAATCCAAGATACACGTTAGGTGCTTTTGCCATATCCACACCTGCATGGGCTTTAGGCTGTATGTCGGGTATTATTGCAGGAAACATACTTCCTGCCAATATCGTTTCTGCTCTTAGCGTGGCTCTCTACGGAATGTTTATTGCAATCATCATTCCACCTTCAAAGAAAGACCGTAACGTGGGTATTGCAGTATGCTGTAGCTTTGCTCTTAGCGGACTTTGTGCCATAATGCCAATAATCAGCGAATGGAGTTCAGGCACCCGCACGATATTACTGACAATAATAATATCAGCGGTGGCAGCAATAGTTAAACCAGTCAAATAACGAACAAACGAAACCCGCCCCCTTTCCCGCCCTTCGGGCACCCTTTCCCCGTGAAGGGGCAAGGGGATAGTAGTAATCCATCATAAGGAATGCCCATAAGCGTTAAAAGGTATCCCCTTGCCCCTTCACGGGGAAAGGGTGCCCGAAGGGCAGGAAAGGGGTCTCTATATTATATGAATAATCTCTGGATCTACATTTTCATAATGATTGTGGTGACTAATCTCATCCGCATCATACCGCCATTACTTATCCGTGGGCAGATAAGGAACACGTTTCTCCGCAGTTTCCTCTATTATGTGCCCTACGTCACCCTTGCCGTAATGACTTTCCCTGCAATAACAGAGGCAACATCCTCCCCCATCGCAGGAGCCATTGCCCTTGCACTCGGCATCATCGCCGCATGGTTCGGGCTCGGACTTTTCCCCGTATCCGTCATCTGCTGTGTAGTTGTACTTGTGATTGAATATGCTATAAATTAACACTAACCGATTTTTTCGACCACAGATAACACAAATTAAAGGGATATTTTTTCCAAGGCTCAACAAGCTACGCAAGTCTCGCCTACGCCCGTTGGACGGAACAAAAATTTTCCACGATGACCAGAAAATTCAGATAAAAAAATTAATGCGATATTAATGTTGTATTTATGGGCATTATATGTTTCTCCGTGAATATACATTAATCTCGCATTAATCTTATAAGTAAAAGTAGTACCGTTGCAAATCCCTTGCAACTCCCATTTACCTCCCATTCTGCTTTCTTCTAAGGAACGGACCTACAACGGATTTACAACGGACCTGGAACGGACCTGAGAGGGAAGAGAAGAAAATGAAAAGTGAGAGATGAATTTCAGATAAATCCTATAAATCCGTTTTCCCTTTAAAAACTCACAAGAAAAACGATTTTTTTACGTTTCTTTCGTGCTTTCCGTGTTCAAAATGATTTTTTCCGAGAGAATTTATAGATAGGGGTGCACTTTTACCCATTTTAGGGGTATAACAAACTGGAAATCAAGAAATAGCGAAGCGTGCACCCCCCTCTCCCATGAAGTGTACCTATAGGAATAGCGTTTAGGGGGGGTACACGCAACGTAAATCATTGGTTATCAGTAGGCAAAGGTCTAAAAATAGGCAAAAGTGCACCCCCCTCTTCAAACTCTTTGGTGTTTTTTATTTTGATGGTGTTAAAACTATCAAAAAGGACAAAAAAGGAGCACCCTCGATATGAGAGTGCTCCAAAATCCTAAAGCTAATTGCGATTTATGATGTTATTGCTCTTCATCATTGAAATCATTATAATAGTCGGATGAGATCCCTTGACATCAAGCGTACATGATACACCAACTGGGATGTTGCTTGCATTCTCGAGCAAAGGTGTACTCATCACCTCTATCACGATTCTCGATTTTCTGTATTTTTATTTCATAACAGTTTTTGATTTACCATTCTTAAACTTTATAATATTTATTCCCTTTTGTAAAGATTTGATTTTTATACCGTTAATACTGTATATTCCTTCTATTTCATTAGCTTCTATATCAGAAATGACAGTAATATCTAAAGACTCAGGGAGCATTACAGGACGTACGGTATATCCCCAACATCTATCCCAGCCGTACCACCAATGGGGTTTTATATCTTCGCAACATAATACACTTGCAGACGACGGTTCCCCATTTGTGGCGTTAAATAGAATTGAAGTTTGAACACATGCTCTATCACTATATGATGTCCCATTGTATTGTTTTACGCCTGTTGACGGTAGGAATATTGAGTTACCATTTGGACCTGTAACACTATATCCGTTTACACCTTTCTGTGTTGTCTTTGCCCAAGAACAATACGTAATCAATTCCTGAGCCTCTACAAGAGTTGGTGTACGCCAAGGCTTTCCCCAATTCATAGTAGCGGCATCATCTTCTTCTTTCAGTTGTTCTTTGTTGTCAACATCACCATATGTAACATCTGTGCAATATTTTGTCAGACTTTTTTCTGAGCCATTAGCATATTTGTATGTTTCCCATGAATAGTCTGATTTTGGAACAGTTTCTCCCCATGCGAAATAGTCGCCATAGTCTTCTGCTCTTTTAGCACCGACATTTGTTACCGCCCATAGTAATCCACTTGGAAGACCAAGATCGACATATTCCTTAGAATGATCTATATCAGCCTCTACGGTAATCTGACACGTTGCCTCTACTTTACTACCATCATTTGCCTTTACGGTAATTGTCGCACTACCTTCAGATATGGCAGTAACCTTTCCTGTAGAACTTACACTTGCAACAGATGGGTTCGAAGAACTCCACGTTACATTTTGGCTTGTAGCATTATTTGGCAAGATTCTTGCCGTTAATGAAACTTTTTCACCCTCAATAAGGTATAGAGTATTAGTAGATAGCGTGATAGATGCGACCTTTACATCGGGTGTGAATGTGTTGATAGGTCTGATAGGTGCATACAATAATTGATCACCTTCTATAACACCACAAATAGAGGACGATCCGTATAGCAGATTAGAAATACCTATCCCTGGTGATGTGCGAGTCCAATAATATAGTTTACTTCCAACTGACTTCTCATTTCCCGAATCCAGGAAACCTGCAGCAGGTAAGAAAATAGAGTTTCCATTTGATCCCGTTACCTTATATCCTAAAACTCCATTCATAGTTTCCCAAGTCCAAGTACAATTGTTTAGAAGCTCATCGTACTCTTCTCTTGTTGGAGTTGCCCAATCGTCGCCCCATGAAGATTTAACCTGATCTATGGAATTTATAGAAACATACGTTCCATATTCAGATGGAGATTTTGCCCCCAAATTGCATATTGCCCAAAGCTTTCCTGAAGGAAGACCAAGATCGACATATTCCTTAGAATGGTCTATAGCAGCCTGTACGGAAATCTGACATGTAGCTTCTGTGTTACTACCATCATTAGCTTTTATGGTAATTGTTGCACTACCTTCAGCTATAGCTGTAACTACTCCCGTAGAACTTACACTTGCCACAGATGAGTTTGATGAACTCCACGTTACATTTTTGTTTGTTGCATTATTAGGTAGGACTGTTACCGTTAATGTGGCTTTTTCACCCTCGGTAAGATTAAGAGAGTTAGAAGACAATGTGATAGATGTAACCTTCACATCGGGCTTGAATGTGCATATAGGTCTTACAGGTGCAGACATTATTGAGGCGTTATAAGTATTATTTGTTCTATAAGATGTATCAGAACCTGTAAGCATGTAATAAAATCCGCTCTCTGACGATGGCGTTTGAGTCCAATAATAGAGATTACTCCCCACAGATTGCCCGACTCCCATAATCTGGAAACCGGCAGCCGGCAAGAACATGGTATTACCATTTGGTCCCGTCAGTTTATATCCTGAAACTCCATTCTTTGTTTGCCAGCTCCAAGTACAATAATTAACAAGCTCATTATACTCCGCTCTTGTTGGAGTAGCCCAGTAGCTTCCCCATGAAGATTTTACCTGATCTGTGGAATTCATGGTAATATATGTTCCATATCCTGACGGAGAAGTTGCGCCCAAATTGCATGTTGCCCATAGCTTGCCTGAAGGCAATCCCAGATCCACATAATCATGATCTCCTAAAGAAGGAACAACCTCTTTAATATCAGAAAATATCCTCCAACCATTAGCCGAAGCATAAGCAGACTTACTTCCTGCTGGAACATACAAAGTTGCAACTGATGCAATTTCATACGGCACAAGAAGAAATGAAGTTCCATAAGAAGGGGGAGTCGTTGCCAAGCATGTTAGTTTTTTTATGTCATGATTACCCATAAGGGCCATGTCTGACATTTCGGTCACAGTCTCAGGAATTGTGATTTCTGTTGCAGAAGCATTATTAGCAAATGCCATTACACCTATCTTTGTTAGAGTATAGATATTAGTAACAGTCTCACCATTCACTATGTCTGTTGTTGTGAACGTAGCTGGGGGGGCTATAGCACCAGAGTATATTTGAGCGAACTTGCTATATCCGCCTTCTTTGCTTGTTGCTTCCACATTGTAGTGATATGTCATTACTCCTCCAACAGATTCAGAACTTGTCAGAGCTAACTTGTTAAAATAGTAGTTTCCATATTTTAAATCGTATGCATGTGCATTGATACAAAATAGAAAAACTAAACATACAAAAAGTGATATAGTTTTTTTCATCGTCTTATTAGTTTATTGTTTAGTGATAATAGTAAAGCCCTCATACCCTCCTTGCCTTATTGCACATTATCGGTTGACAAGGGCTTTACTTGGTTAGATTGCATTATTCAAATGCAAAAATAACAAAACATTTGTTAATCTGCAAATATTTTGCCTTCAATATTCAAAAAATCATCTTATTTTAATTTTTTGCATACTTTGAATGACAAAAACAGAGATCACAAAGATATATTAACAACAAAAAATGAGTTGTTAATGGATTTTCCAAGCTTCATCGCAAGTCCCATGTAACTCCCTTGTACCTCCTATGTACCTCCCTTGATCCTATAGTTCTTTATAGGCTAAAGAGCAGAGGCACAACGGAATCATAACGGAGGGAGAACGGAGGCAATACTTACATAGAATGAGGGAAACGAATAACCAAACAAGTAGGATTTACAGGTTTCTAATCTTCCATTCCTGCGGATAGAGGTTATTGGCACGATTACCGATATTCTTCACGAAACCTAAAGGATGTCCCTGATAAGTGACGACGACAAAGCCTTTGGGCACATCTGCATCAAGTACTATTGCCTCATGATGAAGATACTTCAAAGCATCCTCCTTTGATAACTCCGCAAACGGATATTTATCCTTTGGCAGATTGATGAGCAGAGCCTCAGCATGAGCAGGGATGATGTTCTTTCCCTTCTGAATAGCAACAGGATGACCGTCGGATAAAACGCGGAGGGAGCCCAAGCCCCTCACCCGTCCTACGGACACCCTCTCCCCTTGGGGCGAGGAAGAAATTACCTTTTCTCTCGATGACTTTCTCTTTGAGCATTCATTATTCGCAAGCTCATCAGCTTCGCAGTTCCTAACATCTCCCTCGCCCCTTGGGGAGAGGGTGTCCGTAGGACGGGTGAGGGGCTGTGCTTCTTTCTTCCTCATCACCGCCATAAACAATCCCTCACCTTTCGTTGTGCCGGGAATAAAGCGATAGACAGGCTTATCCCAACCTTTGAGCAATGAGCCTGTGATATTCCATTCATCCTTTACCTCTATCGGAATAATCTCTGCACCAAGAGTCTCGCAGATCCATTTCACGTTCTCTTCATCCTCATGCAGATTGAAGGTGCAGGTACTATAAACAAGTACACCGCCCTCATTAAGACAAGGCCAGATATCCTCTATGATGCTTCGCTGGAGAGACGCACACTTCATCACGTTCTGAAGACTCCACTCCTCTATCGAATCATGATCCTTACGGAACATTCCCTCGCCCGAACATGGCACATCGCATACTATCAAATCAAACGTGTGTCCTGATTTCTGATAGTCTATGGCATAATTGTTCGTCACAATGACATTAGGATGCCCTTGCTTCTGCATATTCTCCATCAGGATATTCGCCCTTCTGCGGTCAGGCTCGTTGCTATAAAGCACGCAATCATCGGGCAACGCTGCACGAAGAAGAGTTGACTTTCCACCGGGAGCGGCGCAGAGGTCGAGAACAGAGTTCAATTGATAATTGCCAATTGATAATTGATAATTTTGCGGCTCATTAATTTTCAATTCTCCATTTTCAATTTTCAATTGCCTAAGCACTTCATCAAGAAACATACTTCCTGCTTCCTGAACATAATACACTCCTGCATGGAGCAATGGATCAAGCGTGAAGTTCGGCCTTTCAGAAAGATAGAAAGCGTTACGGCACCAAGGGACGGGGGAAAGAGTAGCTCGGCCTCTCCCCCCGCTTTGCACATACTCCGATGTTATCAACATCGGACTTCCCTCCGTAGGGAGGGAGCCGATTCGTCCATGGGCATCTCCGCTAAAACCTTCAACCTCTTCATTAAAAAGAAAGGCCGTTGAGCACTCCGGCTCCCTCCCTACGGGGGAGGGCGGGGGGAGAGGCCCTGTTGGTCTGCATTTAAACGGATTAAGCCTCACGCTAACAGGCACACTTCCTTCAAAGGAAGCAAGATAATTCTTCCATCTCTCCTCGCCAAACAGCTCAGAGGTATAATCGACAAATTCTTTTGGTAGTTCCATAACAAAAGCCCCTCACCTGCCCTGCGGGCATCCTCTCCCCAAGGGGCGAGGGGAAAGTTAGTATTTTCAATTAATAATAACATTGACAAACCCTCACAACGAACAAAGGTAATTTTAACCTCGCCCTTAGGGGAGAGGGTGTCCGTAGGACGGGTGAGGGGCTATAGGCTTCTAAAACTCGAAGAACTCAAATCCCTCTTCCTCCACCTCTTCAGTCTTTGGTTTCGGCTTTGGAGGGTTCTTCATATTGCCTTCCTCGTCAAACATATCGTAGGTGGTTCTGAGAACCTTGAACTCTGTTCGGCGGTTAAGGGCATTAGCCGTTTCCTGCTGATCAGGCTTGAGCTTCGTGATAAATTCCTCAGTAAGCACATCACCTTCCTTGAGCCAAGGATAATGCTCTGCCACCTTCTTACGTATCTTCTTCGGTTGCTCCTCGCCATAGCCCACAGGCGTGAGACGGTCGGCTGCTATTCCTTTCTTTATAAGATAGTCAACAACGGTCTCGGCACGCTTCTGCGACAAAGCCTTGTTATATTCGTCAGAGCCGCGATAGTCGGTATGAGCCGATAGCTCTATGGTGATATTCGGATTCTCCGTGAGCATCATAACGAGCGAGTCAAGGGCTACGGTACTCTCAGGCAAGAGGTCAGCCTTATTGAACACATAGAAGATGTTATCCACAAGCACAGGAGCAGAGATAGAAGCCAGAGGGAATTGAAGGTCATAGACCTCGGATGTCTTCGCGCTATCCACATGCAACTCTTCCTTATGGTTAAGGAAGCCCGGACAACTACCTAATACAATATAGTCAACACCCGGAGTAACCACATACTCAAACGAACCGTCACTCTTAACGCCCATCGTCTGGTTAGTACCATCGCTACCCACAAGTCGGACAACGCCTCTTGTAAGCTCATATCCGTCCTGCTCGTATATCCATCCTCGGATTGTCTGCACCACCTCTGGATTCTCAAATGAATAGATATGATCCCAACCACGAGCATCGCCTCTGTTGCTTGAAAAGAAACCTTTGTTATGATTCCCCTCAAAAGTAAGTCCGAAGTCATCACCCTGAGAGTTAAGAGGATAGCCAGGATGCGAGAGATGATATTTGTTATCATCACCTGCAACGGCAATAAAGACATCAAGTCCTCCCATACCCGGATGACCGTCGCTTGAGAAATAGAAGTCGCCATTAGGACGGAAGGTAGGGAACATCTCGTTTCCCGGAGTATTGATAGGCTCTCCGAGATTCTCTACTCCGGCAGTACCACCAGCAACAAGACGAGTACGCCAGATGTCAAGTCCGCCCTTTCCACCAGGCATATCACTCACAAAATAGAGCCATTCACCATCAGGCGAAATAGCAGGATGAGCGTATGCTGAGAGGGTATCATTTGTGATCTTAAATTCAGTTGCCTTACCCCATGCGGCATCAGAACGCTGTGCCGTAGCGATAGTGGCATAGCGAGGATATTGCGGATCAGTAGGGCATTGGGTGAGGTACATCGTACTGCCATCAACAGACAGACAACAAGCGCCCTCGTCATATTCAGAATTCAATCCACTGGCTATCTCCTGTGGTCTGCCCCAAACGCCTTTCTCGTCCTTGTCAGAGAAGAAAATATCGCCCGGCTTTGCACCTGTGATACCGCTCAACTCATCACCTTGTGCCTCGTTGCGTGTAGAGGTGAAGTAAAGACGGTCATATTGATCACCTGCAAGCATCGGACAATAATCTGCCCTACGACCATTGAACACATCCATCTTCTTAACCGTATAGGCAGAACCAGCCTTCTTCCATTCAGGAGCCGACTGGGCAGAGATGATACCATTCTTTACGAGCAAGTCATAATCCTTCTGTGTGATTTTCTTCGTGCCCTCCTCACTAACGGTACTATCTTTCAGTTCCTCAAACTCCTTCAGGGCAGCCTTATACTCGCCATTCTTCAGAAGCATACGGGCGTATGTGAGCCTATCCTCAGGCTTTGCCTGATTGAATCTCACGGCATTACGATAGCAAGCCAACGCCTTCATGGTGCTACTTACACGGGCATAGCAGTTGGCAGCTTTCAAGGCACGTTGTCCGCGAAGTTCACGCTCCTTAGCAGGAGTCTTTGAATAAGCCTTCTTGAATTGCTCCGCCGCATCATAGTATTCGCCAAGCGACAGGAACTTCTCGCCCTTACGCATAGCATTCTCTGCCGCGCATGAGCACAGCATAAGCACGATAGCGATACAAGAGAGAGAAAAAAATGACTTATTCAATCTTCAATTACGAATTATGAATTACTAATTACCGATTTACAATATTCTATATAATAACGCACACAAGCCCCAAATATTGCTTATAGATTAACGTCCAAATTAATGTTGTGCAAAATACAATCACATTGCAAAGACAAT
>CAMKEM010000002.1 GCA_946411565.1 uncultured Prevotellaceae bacterium
CTCCTCTTTAGAGAATGAAAATCTCTCGTCCTAACCGATAGACGAAGGGACCATATCGAATGTAATTGACTATCTACAATCCGTATTTTGTCAATTGCGGGTGCAAAGGTACGTCTTTTTTGTCGATTCTCCAAATTTTTTTAGCAAAATCTTTCGTAATTTACTGAATTTTCGTACTTTTGTGCCTGTTATGCAGGAGAAAACCCGTTGTATAGTGCTCCGAACAGTGAAATATGGCGATCAAAGCCTCATTGTTGATCTGCTGACCAGAGAGGTCGGCAGACTTAGTGTCGTGTGGCGAATGCCGAAGACTGGCAAGGGCAAAATCAAGCGTCAGATTTTCCAGATTCTCAATATTCTCGATGTGGATTATGAACGCCGCTCGGCAAATAATCTACCTGTTGTCAAGGAGGCTCACATCGTAGAGCCTTATTCCACCATACCTTTTGATCCTGTAAAACTCTCCGTCTCTTTTTTCCTTGCAGAGTTCCTTGGGTATTCCACTCGGGCAGAGCAAACGGACTATCTCCTTTATGATTTTATAGAGAATAGCCTAAAGTGGTATGACACCTCAGCCTCTGCTCCTGCCAACTTCCACCTTATGTTTATGATTAAGGTGTCACGTTTTCTCGGTTTTTATCCTAACCTTGAGGAGTTCACGGAATACTCGTATTTCGATCTTCGTGCAGGACAGTTTACTGGCGAAGCTCCTTGCCATAGCGATTTCCTAAAGCCTTCGGAAACTCACGATTTCATCAACCTTATGAGAATGACGCCTGAAAACATGCATATTTTCCGTCTTTCTCACACCGATAGAAACCGTATCATAGATATGATGATGCGTTTCTACGGCTTTCATATCCCCGGGTTCAAGGAACTCAAGAGCATTGAGGTGCTGAGAGAGATTTTCAAGTAGCCACACCTCATTCCTTTTTATAAACGTGAGTTCAGCGATTTTTTTAGCCAAACGGATTTATTGTTAATTTAACTATTGAAATAATAAGGGAAACGGATTTATCTGTTTTATCTGATAGCTGGCGCAATAATAATTTCGCGATATACTTCAGATAAATCAGATAAATCCGTTTCTTTTTTCGTCGAACTAACGTTATTTCAATTTCTTAGCAGCCTTCTCAGCTTTCTCCACAGCCTTTTGTGCTGCCATCTGAGCCTTAATCGACTTTGCCTGAAGTTTCAGGTCATCTGGATTCTGAGCAGCTTTTTCCATAGCCTTCTGGGCTTTCTTCTGCGCATCCTTGGCCTTTTCATCAGCTTTCTTTGCATTATCAGCCAACTTCTTCTGCCTTTCAGCCTCCTTCTGTTTCTTCAACAGCCTTTTAGCCTCAGCCTGTTTCTCCTTCTCGGCTTTCGCAGCAGCCTTCTCTGCAGCCTGAGCCTTTTTCTCAGCCTCTTTCTCGGCTGCCAATGCCTTCTTTTCAGCCTCAGCAGCCTGTTTCTCAGCTTTCTCCTGTGCGGCTTGAGCCTTTTTCTCTGCTTCTGCAGCTTGCTTTTCTGCTTTCTTCTGCGCGTCCAGTACCTTCTTCTCAGCTTCGGCAGCTTCCTTCTCGGCTTTCGCAGCCTGTTTCTCTGCCTCTGCCTGTATTTTAGCCTGTTGCTCCGTCAAAGTCTGCTGCTCTGGCGTAATCACATTCTGTGCCTGCAAACTCTGCGCTCCCATCAGCATGGTGAGGGCCAGCGCCATTGTTATAAAAGTTTTTTTCATAATATACGTTTTATGTTATTTAAACGCCGCAAAGGTACAAAAAAAATTGTCTTTCGTAAAATAAACTTTATAAAATAATCCTAAATCTTACCAATCGATATAATTTTACGACAATACTGCATTATTTTTCCAATTCATACATTCTCTATCGAAACTATAAAATCCGCTTCCTTCTTTCTCGTCGAACTAACTAAAACAAATGACATTCAGGATTTGCAATGCCAATGACAAAATTATGGAATTAAATCCTGTAAGAACCCTTTCCCCTCTTTAGTTCGTTTCTTGTACACTATTTCCTCACTATTTGTCCAGTATTTGTCCAGTCTGGACTGGACAAATACTGGACAAATACTGGACAAGTACTGGACAAATACTGCACAAATATAGGAAGTTTCGTTGATTTACAACCTATGTCAAAAATTTTATAATGACAATAATGCTGCGAGGACAAACTTTTTATATCACATAGTCACAGTGTTTTGGGGCTAATTTAATATACTATCGCTCTTGAGCGCAAGAGAATCCAAAAAAAACTGTGAGATTTGGTCACAAATATAGACAGCTTTCATCTTGTGTTAAGAGATTGCCTCTCATATAGTATTTTATAGAATCTCCTTTAGAAAACAAAGTGACATATCCACAGCATGCTGGGACTTTGACGAAATCGTTATGTTCGTATCTTACAGTATTCTTTAAGCCTTTACTCACAATATTGAGAATTGCGGAATCTGTTACCATCACCTTTGTTTCTTTCTTGTCACTACGATATCTGTAGCTCAAAAAAGAGAGTCTATTGTTCCCAACTCATCAAATTCATTTTCATGTTTTGTGCAACAACATAATATGAGCAATGGCAATATTAAACATACAATCCGTTTCATAGACATAAATTTATGATTAAGGACAAAACCTAACAGGTTTTGTCCTTATATACTACTTTGCTTGCTCCACTTGTAATCCACATAGCTTCTGGATGTTCCTTTACGAAGGATTCTATGTGGCGAACGCGCTTGCTTTCAAGAATCTCGTCAACGGCAATGAGAATGCCAGTTTCCTCTACATCGCCAAAGCCATAGTTGATAGCAGTTCCGAAGAGTTTCATCGTTGGGCTTAGGTTCATATAAGCATTCACAAGTGGCGGGATGTTGAAACCAAGGGCACGGATACCTCCGTTAAGGATTCGGTAGTCCTCCTTGAAATCTCGTCCGCAGAACACCTGTGACAACTCCTCTATTGGCGTCTCAAGTTCGAGAGGCTTGATAGGAGTAATAAGTCCTTCCTTGTCATCGAAATGCTTCTTGAGGAAATATAATATAAGGTCACGACCAAAGCGGATGTAGTTAGGGTACATCGTCATCTTACCAAAATAGTATTTCATATTTGGGTTGATGACCGTAAGAGCACCAAGACCATCCCAAAGGTTGTCGAGGGCAAAGAGACTCTTTGCACCCATCTTTGAGCTTTGGTATTCTACTGTTACCCAAGAGCGACCAAGCTCAATAGTCTTTGGAGCATATTCCTTGATGAACTTCTCTGAGAAATGGAACATATGACTTGTGGCGAGGATAGGCTGTCCCTTCTCGTCATACTGCCATTGGTCACCCATAAGGTATCTGTAGCCGCCAATAATCTCCTGATCATCAGGATTCCACACGATAAGCTGCTTATAGCAGTTCTCGCAAGTGTCGAACTCGTCGATATCAACGCTCTTGCCAGTACCACCACCAGCAGTACGGAAAGCAATTTCCCTAAGACGACCTATCTCCTGCATTACATTAGGAGAATCGTGAGCAGTAACGATAAAAATCTGGTTATTGCTTTTATTGGTCATGCGAAGTTGCTTCTCAGGAGTAAGTTCGCTGATAAGTAATTCTTTCGGAATTGGCTGTATTATTTCTTCTTCTTTCATGAAATTATAACCCCTTTCTGCCCTACGGGCATCTTTCCCCGTAAGGGGCAAGAGGCTGGCGCAGTATGGGCGAAAGGCATGTTAATTATTAATTGTTAATTAAAGTTCATAGACTTTATTTCTTACCCATTGAGCCCACTCCTTTGGCTTTCGGCTCTTGTCGAAAGTCTGCCAAGGTATAGGCTTTCCGATTTTTACGGTGAAAGTGTTGTGTCTGTTCTTGATCATCTCATCTGGGAGATAGAGCATCGCCACATTCACTTTCAGCTTGAGCATTTTGCAGATGTTTGCTATGCGATAAAATTTATTCGAGTTATGTCCTTCGAAATGAATTGGCACCACATCACGCTGAGACTCAACGCTCTTTGTAATGAATGTCTTCTTCCATTCCAAGTCCTGAATCTTGCCGTCAATCTTTCGTGAACATAATCCAGCCGGGAAAAGCAGCAGGTTATTTTCGCCTGCGAATCCATCCTCTACCATAGTTGTATATCCTCTTTCCCTCTTTTTCGTGGTGGTGTTCACTGGGATGCAGAGAGGGGCAAGCCCCGGAAGATACATAAGGATATCGTTGACTATCAGTCTAATGTCATTACCGTATTTTCTGCTAAGGATAGCACCAAGGGCAACACCATCACCACCACCAAGTGGATGGTTACTGACAAAGGTATAGCGTTTCTGGCCATCCTTTTCAGGAAGGTTCTCAAAGCCTTCGACCTTGAGATTCATATCAAGGAACTTAACGCAATCCTCAAGCCAGTCAGCACCTTCATGATCCCTACTTCTCCAGATGAATTCGTTTAGTTCCTCCTGATGAGTTGTCCTTATAAGCCAGTTCACAAGGCTCTTCGGGATATACTTCATCTTATCGCCCACCTTTGAGGCTAGAATTTTCTCTATATCGATTGTATGTTCAGTTACTACGGCCATATAGTTTGCAAAATTAAGAATAATTTTCCGAAAAATATACTTTTTGCTTCATTTATTTGGCTATCCTGCCTAAAATGCAGTTTTTTTTAAGAAGGCTTAACTAAAAACAAGGGTAAACAACTGGTCTTCGTTGAGAATCTCGTTTGCCAGATTATAGATATCCTCCACCTTGACTTCATCTATGTTTTTGTATAGCTTCTCGTTGTTCTTGAGCGTACCTCTGTGCAGGTATTGCTTTGCCATAGAGATTGCATAGTTCTCGCGATTCTCAGAGGCAAGAGCTATCTGCCCCTTTATCTGTCGCTTGGCATTTGCAAGAGCTGTTGCGGAGAGTGGAGTATTCCTTAGCTTAGCCAACTGACTCTTAACGAGTCGGATGCAACGATTCACATCATGAGGATCACAGCCGAAATATACAGTCCATAGAATAGAGTCGGTATAGCTTGTCATAACGCTTTCAACGGTATAGACAAGTCCTCGTTTCTCACGAAGCTCGATATTGAAACGTGAATTCATGCTCGGACCGCCAAGGATATTATTTGTAAGGTAGAGGGCGATACGCCATTTCTCCAGACCCTTGCCAAAGGAAGTGCCAATCATTACGTGAGCCTGATGCGTGAGTTGCTCATCATCATTCTCTCTTTTGCCTTGAAGATCTGTTCTAAGTCCCTCAAAGCCCTTGTTTCGACTGATAGCATCTTCGTTCTTCTTGTCCTCGAAAAGAGCCTCAAGTTTCTTTGCCAGTTTCTTGAAATCAATATCTCCATAGACATAGAAAACAGCATTATCTGGGCGATAGAGTCTTTGTGTGAATCGCTTACAATCTTCTGACTTGAAACCTCTTACCGTTTCTTTATCGCCAAGCACGTTATGACCAAGAGGATGACCGTGGAAGATACGGTTCTCAAACTCATCATAGATAAGCTCGGCAGGAGAGTCGCGATAGCTTTCAATCTCGTCACATACCACTTCCATCTCCTTGTCTATCTCCTGTTGTGGATAGGTGCTGTGGAAAACAATATCTGTGAGAAGTCGCACGGCTTTGTCGAAATGCTGGCGAAGGATTGCTGAATAGTAGAATGTCTCTTCCTTGGTAGTAAAGGCATTAAGTTCGCCCCCCACACGCTCAAGGGTGTTGATAATCTGAATGGATGAAAGGTGCTCGGTTCCCTTGAATGTCATGTGTTCGCAGAAATGAGCCAAACCTTCCTCACCGGCAAGTTCATCTCTTGTGCCGGCTGCAACTGCATAACCGCAATAAACCACCTCTCCTTGGTAGGGAAGGTGGATTATTCTAAGTCCGTTATTTAGAGTAAGAGTATTGTAATTCATTGAAAAATATGGCATTTGCCCTCCATGTAATGGATTTATTGATGCAAAAGTATGCAAAATTTCCGAATTTGACAAATTTTTCCACCTATTTTTATTAACTTTGCAGTCGCAAATTAGGGAGACATTACTTGTCACCTAACATTCTGCACTTGGAAAGTGCACTTTTATTAAATCAAAAAACAAACAATTCATTGAAGACATTCGAAGAACTTGGCGTTAGTGAGGAAATCCGTCGCGCCATCGAAGAGCTCGGTTTTGCACAGCCAATGCCTGTGCAGGAGCAAACCATCCCTTTCCTTCTGGAAAGCCAGAACTCAGATCTTATTGCCCTTGCCCAGACAGGTACGGGCAAAACTGCGGCTTTTGGTATTCCGCTTATTCAGAGCATTGACCTGTCAAGCCGCGCCACACAAGCTGTTGTGGTTGCTCCTACCCGTGAGCTTTGTCTGCAAATAGCAGACGATATGAAGGATTTCGCAAAGTACGTCAAGGGACTGCATATCAGCGCTGTATATGGCGGTACATCTATTGAGAATCAGCGCCATGAACTCAAACATGGTGCTCAGATTATTGTGGCAACCCCTGGTCGCCTTATCGACCTGAAGAATCGTGGCTATGCCAAGTTGGAGAATGTCCGTAAGATTGTGCTTGACGAGGCTGACGAGATGCTCAACATGGGCTTCTCAGAGAGCATCAACGAGATATTTGAGTCTATCCCAGAAGAGCACACCACCCTACTCTTCTCTGCAACCATGTCACGAGAGGTTGAGCGTGTGGCAAAGCAATATCTGCGTGACTATCAGGAGATTGTAGTAGGTTCTCGTAATGAGGGTTCAGAGAACGTGAACCATATCTACTATCTCGTTAATGCCAAGGATAAGTATCTCGCCCTCAAGCGTGTGGTTGACTACTACCCTCACATCTATGCTATCATATTCTGTCGCACAAAGGCAGAAACTCAGGAGGTTGCAGATCATCTCATTCGTGATGGCTATAATGCAGAGTCGCTTCATGGTGATCTTAGTCAGCAGCAGCGTGACCTTACCATGCAGAAGTTCCGTAATCACCTCACACAACTTCTTGTAGCTACTGATGTAGCTGCCCGCGGACTTGATGTTGATGACCTCACCCACGTTATCAACTATGCTATGCCTGATGATATCGCCTCTTATACTCATCGTTCTGGTCGTACAGGTCGTGCAGGCAAAAAGGGAACATCTATCGCAATTATTCATACTCGCGAGAAGCATAAGATTCGTGCGGTTGAGAAGCAGATAGGCAAGGAGTTCGTGGATGGCACTTTGCCAACTCCACAAGAGATCTGCACCAAGCAGCTTTTCCGTGCTATTGATGAAATAGAAAAGGTTGATGTAATCGAAGAGCAGATTGAGCCTTTCATGGCAGAGGTTCGTCGCCACTTCGAGTATGTTGACAAGGAAGACATCCTGAAGAAGATGGTAAGCCGTGAGTTCGGTCGTTTCCTCGCTTATTATGCTGATGCTCCAGAGATTGAGAAGCCTGCAAGCAAGAAAGAGCGTGAACGTGGAGACTCCAGAGGTTCTAGAGGCTCCAGATCTTCCAGAGAATCTAGAGAACCAAGAGCCGTTCAGGAAGGCTACACACGCCTCTTCATCAATCTCGGCAAAGATCATGGTTTCTATCCGGGAGAGGTTATGCAGTTCATTAACCGTCACGTTCAGGGACGTCAGGAGGTTGGTCATATCGACCTGATGGCTGGTTTCTCTTTCATAGAGGTACCTAATCGTGATGCAAAGAAGGTGATGTCTTCTCTTGACGGTACTTTCTATAAAGGTCGTCAGGTGAGATGTAATGAGGATCGTCCAGACGGAAAACCTGCTACTGGTGGGCGTGGAAAAGGTCGCAAGGGCGATACTGAAGGTCGCGGTCGTTCTGGTCGTGGACGTAAGGAAGATGCGGATTTCTCTCGCTTTGAGAAGAAGAGCAAGCGCAATAGTCCTCGCAAGGACTTCGACTCTGATGTAGCAGGTATGCCTGAGACTGGCGATTGGCGTCAGTTCTTCAAGAAGAATGATGATCAAAGTCGCAGACGCGGAAAGAAGAATGTAGAGGAGCCTGATTTCTCAGAAGAGGGTTGGGCACGTAGAAAGCCAAGGAAAAAATAGATTTATTTACCATTTACCATGTACAATGTACAATTTTGATAATCACGGTAAATGGTAAATTGTAAATAGCAAATTGTACATAGAAATGGTTTTGCCTACGACATTCTTTGGTCCTGTCTCTTGGTACGAGCAAATAGCTCGTGCCACAGAGCCTATCTATATTGAGGCTCATGAGAACTTCCAGAAACAGACTCTACGCACACGTTGTCGTATAGCAACGGCAAACGGAGTTCAGACATTAACCGTTCCTGTTAGTGGCTCTGGCTCTATCAAGGATATAAAGATTTCCGACCATAACAACTGGCGACATCTTCATTGGCAAGCCTTGGCTTCTGCCTACGGCTCTTCGCCTTTCTTTGAGTATTATGCCGATGATATCGCACCTTTCTTTGAAAAGAAATGGGATTTTCTCTTTGACTATAACCTTGAGATAACCCATAAGATGTGCGAATTGCTCGATATTCGCAAGGAGATTTGTTTGACCGACGAATACAAGGGCTGTACCTTTGATTTGCGTGCTAAGGCAGATTGTAAGCCTTACTATCAGGTTTTCAAATCTCGTCATGGCTTTCTGCCTGATCTCAGCATCCTCGACTTACTCTTCAATATGGGGCCTGAATCTATCTTGACAATTAACAATTAATAATTAACATGCCTTTCGCGTTCCGGCTCCCTCTCTACGGGAGAGGGCAGGGGGAGAGGCCACTTTCAACATGAATACTATCAAAAAATTTCCCCTCGGGGGGCTGGGGGGCTTTCTCCTTCTATTTTTCTTCTCTCTCTGCGCCAACGCTCAGAGTGATTCTCTCCGTATCTCTATCCTTGGCGATAGCTATTCTACCTTCTATGGTTGTGTAGTTCCTGATACTAATGCTATCTGGTATTTCCCTGATGGACACAAGAGTGCTCAGAAGGGTAATGATGTAAGGAAGGTAGAGCAAACTTGGTGGCATCAGGTTATTGAGCGTCTTGGTGCAAAACTTGAACGTAATAACGCCTATTCTGGTGCTACAATCTGTTATACAGGCTATCGTCCTGCTGAGGGCAAGCCTCATGATGATTATTCCGATCGTGCTTTCGTCACCCGTAGCAACTGGCTTGGCAATCCTGATGTGATACTCGTCTGTGGTGCTACAAATGATAGTTGGTGTGGTGCTCCTATCGGAGATTATGTCTTTGGCAACTGGACGAACAAGCAACTCTATTCTTTCCGTCCTGCTATGGCTAAGCTCCTCTATGACCTGAAGGGCAACTATCCTAAGGCTCGTATTGTATTTATCCTTAATAACGAACTGAAAGACGAGATCAACGAGTCGGTTCACACTATCTGCAAGCATTATGATGTGCCTTGTCTTGACCTTCACGACATAGACAAGCAATGGGGACATCCTTCTATTGCAGGCATGAAATCATTTGCCGATCAGGTTGTAGAATTTCTGAAGAAATAGCAGCTCCTATGTAAGTCCTATGTTCCTCCCTTGTAACTCCCATTTTCCGCCTATTTCTCTCTGCTCTCTAATAGCAGAGCCATAGCGAAGGCAGAACGGAGTCACAACGGCTTTGTAACGGCTTTGTAACGGTATTATAACGGACCTATCGTTTGGGCTCATACTGGACTCACTCTGGACTCATAGTGGAGCTATGGAAAGCCCAAGGGATTTTACCCTGAAAAATAGAATTTTTACATAACTCTGCAACTCGTCACCCGTAACGCTGTAATACTTTAAGTGCCAGTAAGTTGTAGCGGTGATTCATTTGATTTCACTCGTCACCCACTCGTCACCCTCACATAGCATATCATTCTGATACAGAACAACTTGCAAAGTCCATTCACTCATCACCCTAAAAACGACAAAAAGTGGTGACGAGTGAATCAACCGCCGAACATCCACATTATCAACAAGATACAAAGGTTCGGATGACGAGTGGGTGACGAGTGAAATCAAACGAATCACCGCCGTAACAACAAGAGTCACAACAACTTGCAGCGCTACGGGTGACGAGTTGCAGAGTTATATAAAAATTTGTTTTTTCAGAGTAACTGTCTTTTCCTGATTTTTGTTTACAGTTTTTGTTAATATTAATCTGCCTTTGTTGACATCGTTCTGAAATTGTTGTCGAATTACCGAAAACCTCCCAATATTAGTTTACACAAAAAAAATCCTCCTCTGTTTGCTTATTAGGCTAACGGAGGAGGATTTTTTATTTCGTATTCAGTTTCAGATCTTCAAGTATATCATCCTTGAGGAATGGTTTCAACTCTTCCCAAGTAAGCACGAAGGAAGGCATACCAACGGCATAGCAAGCAATCTCGTATTGTTGATAGGTGAATACAAGTCCTTTGCCTTTCTCGTCAGGGGAAGGTGTCCATGCAGGTAGCGGGATGAGTCCTTTGCTTTCTTCAGGAAGCATGAGCTGTTCCATGAGCTGCTGATCGGTTTTGATTTTCTCATCTGCATTCTCGTTGAAATACTCCTTTAGGCCTTTCTTGAGCAATGGTTGCATGTCCTTGACGGCATTATCCTTTAGGAAGTCCTTTACTATGCTACCGTCAGAGAAACGGAAAGTAATGCCTCCAAAACCAAATACACCGCCATGAGCACCGCCTATATAAGCGTATTCCGTATCGTTGAAAACCACGAATGTAGAGTCCTCAAAGGTCTTTGTAATTGTCATGGTATAATCCCACGGCGTTATGCTTTCCTTGAACTCCTTACGTTGTTCTGCGGTAATGGTTGTATCTTCTTCCCAATACTTAACCCTTTCCTCATAGTCACCCTTTGCCTGAGAGTTGAGCATCTTATTGACTTCCTTACTGTAATAGTCAAACATGCTCTTAGTATCTTTCTCGTCGCCAGAGTATTTTGCTATGAGCGGTTTTGTATCTTCCATCTCTGCACCTTGATAGCTTCGTATGGCATTGCCAACTATGTATGTAAGACTATCGCGGATAACCTGCGATACACTATCCTTAGCCACAGGATACTCAATCTTTATTTCCACATTAGCATACTTAGTGGAGTCGGTAAAGGCATAGTTCTCCATTTCAAGGGGATATGCACAAGTATTCTCAAGTTCTGCTGTCTCTGCATTCTTGTTAGTGCAAGAAGCAAAGATCAGAGAGGAAAGGAGGAAGCCCCCCAGCCCCCCAAATGGGAGTTTTTTTATAGTTTTCATGTTAAATGAAGCCTCTCCCCCCGCCCTCCCCCATGGGGAGGGAGCCTGAATGTGAAAGGCATGTTAATTGTTAATTATTAATTGTTAATTCTTTTATTCCCCATCATCATCTTGCAGAGCCTGTCTTGGAACATTCTTGCCTCTGCCACGGGAGAATCCTCGTGGATGATAGAGAAGATATACCAATGACCGTCGTAGCCTTCGAGATAGCCAGAGAGCGATGAGCCGCCCTTTGTGACGAGCGTACCCGTCTTTACGAAGATTCGATCTCTGTATTCCGCACGCGCCATTCGCGTGAGCAGAGAACCGCTTCTCGGACTTGCAGGAGAGGCAAGGGCTTCATTAATGAAATAGTTTCGCAGTTCCTCATCTTTATAGGCATAGCGAAGCATATCCACGAGTGTATTGGCGGTAAGGCGGTTGTCGGGCGAGAGACCTGATCCATCCTTATAGGCAAGCTGTTGCTTTACAGGACGAGGGAAGAGACACTTGGTTGTGTCTTCTGGTGAAAGAATCTCGTTCCAGAATCTCTCCGTATGGTGTATAGTGTCCCACACCATTTCCTTATTTGGGAGAATGCCTTTCTTCCAGTCGAGGTGATAGAAGAGTGCATCAGCCTTTACGTTACTGCTATAGATGAGCATAGGAGTGATTATCTCCTTGATGTCGTGGGAAATCCTTGCTACATAGTGGTATCTGCCATCGCCATATTTGCCCTTTGCCTTGGCAGAGTTCACTCGATTGTCTTTCTTGAAAGTTATGCCATTAGCAGAAAGAGTTGCCATAAACTGCTTTGTGATGCGTTCCTTGCCCTTCATCAGAAGGGGAGCCTTGTGGTAAGGGATATCCCATGTCTTGCCTGTTGGATGCGCCTTTAGCGTGTCCTCTCTTGCAAGATTGAGAATGATATTTCCTCTAAAGTTGCTGAATCCCTTATTCTTCATCTGCTTCACGAGAGGGGTGAAATCATCAAAGAGAGGGTCATCGTCTGCCACGAGAAGGAGAGTACCGACAAGGGTGTCGCGTTTCATCTCACCCCTTATCTGGAGCGACACGTTATAGCGATAGTCCATTCCGAGAGTCTTGAGGGCAGCGACAGCAGTAGCAACCTTCATGCAAGAGGCTGGTGTCATACATCTGTCGGCATGAAACTCGTACACCTGCGATTCTGTCGTTACATCATACACGCTGATAGCAACGAGCGATGTGTCAAGAGTCTGTGGTAAGCACATCAGGCTATCCAGTTTCCTTGCCATAATCGTATCGCAGGCCCTCATCTCTGGAGTTATCACCACCTGTGAGGTTTTAGGTTCTTCCTTAGCTTCTTCTGGCGAACTAAATAGATAGTTGAATAGCCAGATGATGCCCATGATAGCGGCATATATTAATGCAACAATAACCGCGAGCACACCAAGTGCCGCGGCTATACGTCCATATCTAAGTCTTATTTTCTTTGCCAATGTCCTTAGTTATAGTTTTTTACGAAGGTGAAGAGTCTATTCCATCTGATGCCACCGAAACCACCACGGTCTGGGTCGCTTGACCACCAAATGAATATAGGCTTACCAACGATGTGGTCTTCTGGTACGAAGCCCCAATAGCGTGAATCGGCAGAGTTGTGACGATTGTCACCCTGCATCCAATAATAGTCCATCTTGAATGTGTAGGATGTTGCCACCTTACCGTTGATAAGGATTTCTCCCTTATCATTAACCTGAAGGTCATTGCCCTCATATACCTTGATTGGGCGCTCGTAGATTGGGAGGTTCTTGAGTGTGAGCTTCACGCTCTCGCCTTTCTTAGGAATCCAGATAGGGCCGTAGTTGTCACGTGTCCAACCGTAATTGCCATTGAGAGGATATACGAAATCAACCTCATCATCCTTAGAGAGAGCTATGCTTTCAACGAGATCCTTACGGCTCTTAAGTACCTCATACGCATGTTTTGTCAGAGGCATTCCACCTGAGACGTTAAGCTGTCTGAGATCCTCACTGCTGATTTTCAACTCCTTGAGCAAATCCTCAGGAAGCATACACTTCAGTTTGACAATATATGTATATTGAACATTCTCAGGCTCTTTATTTGCTTTGCCATCGAGATATACAATACGGTTCTTAATCTGAAGAGTCTGACCAGGGAGACCAACACATCTCTTGACATAGTTCTCACGACGATCGGCTGGTCGAGAGTCAATTTTACCAAACACGTTAACCTTTGACTCAAGATAGCGACGACCTTCTTTGTAGATGTCAGAGTAGAGCTTATAGCGCTGGAGGTCAGATATAGAATCGAGCTTTGCAGACTTCTCAAATGTGCTGAAGAAATCTGGATAGTATATCATCTGGTCAGGGGTATTGATTTCATAGCCCTTTGATGCCAGATATGACAATGCTCCATACTTGTAGCAATATTCGTAATAGTTTGTTTGATATTGCTCTTCAGTAAGGATGCTGTCGCCAGCAGGATAGTTGAATACAACGATATCATTAAGCTCTACGTTACCAAGACCTGGTGCACGACGATAATCCCATTGAGGCCACTCTATGTATGACTTGCAACCAAGCACAGGCATAGTGTGCTGTGTGAGAGGCAATGTGAGTGGTGTCTGAGGAATACGAGGGCCATAGCTAGCCTTGCTCACGAAGAGGTAGTCGCCTGTAAGCAACGACTTCTCAAGTGAGCTTGAAGGAATGACATAGTTCTGGAAGAAGAAGAGATTGATGAAATATACAGCCACGAGAGCGAATACAAGAGCATCAACCCACGACATGATGAAACGTACAGGAGCTTCGGCATCCTTCCACCATTGCCAGTTTATCTTCTTTGAGATATATGCATCATAGATGAATGGTATTACTACCAGTCCTAACCAGCTCTGCAGCCAGAACAGGAAGAGGAGATAAAGCACCAGCACGACAATGAACTTTGTCCACTGGAGCTTCATATTTTCTTGTTTCTTTTTCATTTTTCTAGTTTTTCTCTAGATTTTCAGGATGTTCTAGTATTTCTAGAAATTCTAGGATATCTAGTTTTTCTATTTAGAACTTGAACATATCATCTATGGTGAGAAGTCCCTGATGCTTTACAGTATATTCAGCTGCGAGAACAGCACCGAGAGCAAATCCCTGACGAGAGTGTGCATCGTGGGTGATAGTGATGATATCTGCAGGAGAATCGTAGCTGATGCTATGGATTCCAGGAACCTCACCACGGCGAACGTCATCAATACGAAGTACGTCTGGTGCAGTTTCGTGAAGAGCCCATCTGTTCTTACGATCAATACGCTCAACAATCTGCTCTGCGAGAGTGATAGCTGTACCACTTGGAGCGTCAAGCTTATGAACGTGATGTGTCTCCACCATATTTACATCATACTGTGGGAACTCATTCATAATCTTTGCAAGATACTTGTTCACAGCAGAGAAAATAGCAACGCCTACGCTGAAGTTTGATGCCCAGAAGAGAGTCTTTCCCTCTTCAGAGCAAGCCTTACGAACGTCATCACCATGATCCTTGAGCCATGCTGTTGTACCGCTGACAACCTTTACGCCAGCCTTCCATGCCTTGAGGTAGTTGCCGTAAGCAACTGTAGGGTTGGTGAACTCGATTGCAACTTCCGCAGATGCGAAAGCCTCACTCTCAAAATCCTGAAGGTTGTCGATATCAATAATACTTACTATCTCATGACCACGGCTGAGGGCAATCTGCTCAATCATCTTACCCATCTTGCCGTATCCGATTAATGCTAATTTCATAACTTAATTTTCGTTTTGATTCTTTTGATCGTTTTGCTCATACGCCTCTGCTTCCGCAGCAGCTATGATATCCTCTCGGCTCAACTCCTTTGGTTCTGTACTTACATCGGAGAGATCCATTTCCTGATCAATGGTAGCTTCGAGTTGTTCTATCTGTTCATTAGACGCATCTTGTACATCATTTATTACAATGAAGTCGTCTTTTTTCTCCTCTGTGTCAGGTACATTGAGTACAGGCTCCTCTTCCATCTTTGTACGCTCTGTCTTAGCGGCAAAGATACTGTCAAGATAGGCAGAGTCTTTCTTTAATCGTTTCAACGTATCTTCGCAAGCGTGCTGCTGGCTTTCCTTCTTACTGAATCCTACGCCTGTTGAGCCGTCGATAGTCTCAAGCACTACTGTGTATTTGAAGGTAGGAGATCCGTTCTGATCCTTTGATTGGTCTTCGAGGCGGAACGTCATCTGAATGCGATTCTTCTGTGTCCATTCGATGAGTTTCGACTTGAAGTTTACTTCCTTGTAAGCCATTTTGTCGATGTTGATATATCGGCCGAGGATGCGTTCTTGCATGAACTTCATGCATGCATCGTAGCCACGGTCGAGATACATGGCTCCTACAAGGGCTTCGAAAGCATTGCCACCCATATAGCTGTTATGGCTGGCAGAGCGTCCGGACGATAGGATAAGACGGCTGAGACCTACTTCCTGTGCAAGTTTGCCGAGAGTCTCGCGCTGAACGAGCTTGGAACGAGTATTTGTAAGGAATCCTTCAGGCTTGCCTGGGAAATGAGTATAGACAATATCACCGACTACTGCATCGAGAATAGCATCACCGAGGAATTCGAGTCGCTCATTGTTCAGTTTCTTGCCTTTTGGCTGATCGCCCTTGCCTTTCTTGCCCTTCTTTGATTCCTTTACAGGCTCAATAGGACCGCGGTGACCTATGCTCTTGTGCATGAGCGCAAGTTTGTAGTAGGCGATGTTGTGTGGCAGGAAACCGATGATTTCTTCCAAAGCAAGATAAAGCTCCTTATCCTTACGGAAAGGGAGCTTTATCCTGTCAATTATATTATTCAACATACTTCTTGAATATAACGCAAGCGTTGTGACCTCCGAAACCGAAAGTGTTGCTAAGTGCAGCACGCACCTCACGCTTCTGTGCCTTGTTGAAGGTGAAGTTCATCTTGTAGTCAATCTCTGGATCCTCGTCACCATCCTCGTGGTTGATTGTTGGAGGGATGATGTCTTCCTCTACAGATTTAACGCAGACCATTGCTTCAATAGCGCCAGCAGCACCAAGAAGGTGACCTGTCATTGACTTTGTAGAAGATATGTTGAGCTTGTAAGCCCAGTCACCGAAGAGATCCTTGATAGCCTTAGCCTCAGAGATATCACCTACTGGAGTAGATGTACCGTGAACGTTGATATAGTCGATGTCCTCTGGCTTCATTTCTGCATCAGCAAGAGCCTCTGACATTACGATCTTAGCACCGAGACCTTCTGGATGAGAAGCTGTGATGTGATAAGCATCAGCTGACATACCAGCACCGACCATCTCACAGTAGATCTTAGCACCACGAGCCTTAGCGTGCTCAAGTTCCTCAAGAATAAGACATGCAGAGCCTTCACCCATTACGAAACCATCACGGCTTGCAGAGAATGGACGGCTTGCCTTCTGTGGCTCATCGTTACGAGTAGAGAGAGCGTGCATAGATGTGAAGCCACCAAGACCTGGATCTGTGATTACAGCCTCTGCACCACCACTAACGATAACGTTAGCCTTACCAAGACGAATGAGGTTGAATGCGTCAGCAAGAGCATTGCTTGAAGAAGCACATGCAGATGTTGTAGCATAGTTAGGACCGTGGAAACCATATCTGATAGATATCTGTCCAGGAGCGATATCACCAATCATCTTAGGGATGAAGAAAGGACCGAACTTAGGAGTATCCTTGTGCTCTGAGAAATATTCGAGTTCTTCCTGCATTGTTTTAAGACCACCGATACCTACACCGTAGATTACACCAATACGATTCTTGTCGATAGTATCGAGATTCATCTGTGAGTCCTCAATAGCCATTGCTGCAGCAGCCATAGCGAACTGACAGAACTTGTCCATCTTACGAGCCTCCTTGCGGTCAATCCACTTTGAAGCATCAAAGTCCTTTACCTCGCAAGCGAAGTTTGTCTTATAGCGAGAAGCATCGAACTGCTTTATTGTGTCAGCACCGCTAACGCCTGCAAGCATATTCTTCCAAGTCTCCTCAGCTGAAAGTCCAAGTGGTGTAACGGCACCAAGACCAGTTACTACTACTCTTTTTAATTCCATTTTTATTCCTTTGTGCGTTGTATTAAAAAAAAGAATGATGATTGGGCGATAAGAGTTTTATCGACCAACCATCACCCGTTGTTCTATCATGCAATCTTGAACAAAGATAGTAATCTGAGATTACTTACCAGCGTTCTCGATGTATGCGATAGCGTCGCCTACTGTCTGAATCTTCTCAGCGTCTGAATCTGGAATAGTTACACCGAACTCCTTCTCCAGCTCCATGATGAGCTCTACTGTATCGAGAGAATCTGCACCGAGGTCATTTGTGAAAGATGCCTCTTCCTTAACTTCTGCTGCATCTACACCAAGCTTATCAACGATGATGGCAACAACCTTTTCTTTAATTTCTGACATAATTGTAAAAATGTTTGTTAATTAATATTCTATTCTAGTTTATAATTACCTATTGATTTTGGGGGCAAATAGTGCATGGCAATCCCAAAGATTAGTGCACGTTTTTCAATTTGCGAGTGCAACGTGTGATACACCTCGCACGAAGCAAATAGTGCATATTAATCCTAAAGATTAGTGCACGTTTTTCAATTTGCGAGTGCAAAGTAACAAACTTTTTTGCACATAAGCAAATATTTTCTTAAAAAAAGTGCTTTTTATTGCTCAACCACCTATATTATGTGCATAAATTTGTCCAAAAACAGGTATTTTTTACACTTTTTGCCTCAAAACGCATACTCTTTAATGAGCCGCGTCAGTTTCCAAGACTTCCAACGCCTTATTTACAATGTCGCTGTTCTCGTTCCATACTCGGAAGTACTCCGTAAGATCCCATAGGTCTCTTGCTATGAGTGCCTTGAGCTGCGGACGAAGATATGCAAGTGTCTTCTCCTTATCCTTCTCGTCCTTCGGCTCTATATTCTTTTTCTTTCCTTCTTCAAAGATAGAGTTCAAGTAGCTCTCTGGAACCTGATACTTTTCATTGAACTCATCGAATGTCTTATACAATTTCTTGAATTGTGCACGATTCTTGTCCATATACTTCAGATTGGCATTGATAATAATCTGCTTAGCTGCCAACTGCTTATGGAAAGTTGTATAGCGAGTAGTATCCAATGGCACGAAGTAGTCAGGCATAATACCACCACCACCATATACAGGACGCTGCTTCTTCAGAGTCTCGAATCTGAGAGAATCAGCAAAGTGAATGCTGTCGGCATTGGTAAACTCACCATGCTTGAAGCGGTTATCAAGGTCGTGTGCGTATGCCTCCTTCTCGCCTTTCTTATATGGCTTCTGGATACAACGACCTGATGGCGTATAGTAATGAGCAACCGTCAGGCGTATCATACTACCATCTGGAAGATCCACAGGTCTCTGCACAAGTCCCTTGCCGAAGGTTCTGCGACCAACGATTATGCCTCTGTCCTGATCTTGAATAGCTCCACTTACAATCTCTGCAGCAGATGCGGTGAATTCGTTTGTAAGGATTACAACCCTACCCTCTTTCATCATGCCATTACCCTTTGCCCTGAACTCCTGACGCTGGATAACCCTACCTTTTGTATATACGATAAGCTCATCTGCTGCAAGGAATTCGTTGGCAATGTCAACGGCAGCCTGCAGATATCCACCACCATTGTCCTCAAGGTCAATGATGAGGTCACGCATTCCTTTCTTCTTGAGTTCCTTCAAGCCCTCTACAAACTCTGCGTGGGTTGTAGCACCGAAACTACCAATACGGATATAACCTATCTGTGGACGAATCATATATACTGCGTCTATCGACTTGACAGGAATCTTGTCTCTTGTCACGTTGAAATACAGCATATCCTTGATTCCGCTTCTTATTATGCCGAGCTTGACATTCGTGCCTTTAGGACCACGAAGACGCTTCATTATCTCCTCCTTCGACATCTTGACACCAGCAATAGCGGTGTCATTAACCGTGATGATACGGTCACCTGCAACGATACCTACTTTTTCTGAAGGACCATTGATTACAGGCTGTATCACCACAAGTGTGTCTTCAAGGATGTTGAATTGCACACCAATACCATCAAACGTACCCTGCAATGGCTCGTTGAATGCCTTTACCTCCTTTGGAGTTGCATAGGTGGAATGTGGATCCATGTCTTCGAGCATACCTCTCAAACTTGCCTCTGTCATCTTCTGTGTATCCACAGAATCCACATACAGGTTCTCGATGTATGCCATTGCAGTTATATACTTCAGTACTGCCTCCTTGTCCTTTATGCCCTGAAGGTACTGGAAGAACTGAATCATGTTCGCCCTCTTGGCATCTATGCCCTGTTGCATCTGGGCGTGCAGGCTCAGTGCTGAGAGTATTGCTATTGCAATTATTGCTATTCTCTTCATAATATTATATAATAAGGTGTATATTCTGACTGTACGGTTTTTATCCCCCTTTAGTCGTACACCTGTTCTTCTTCTGGAATGTCTTCTTCAATTACAAGATTGTCGATGATGAAGTTCTGACGCTCCATTGTGTTCTTACCCATATAGTATGCGAGAAGTTTCTCTACTTCGTCACCCTTGTGCAATGTCACTTGCTCCAGACGGATATCAGGACCTATGAAACCAGCAAACTCATCTGGCGAAATCTCACCAAGCCCCTTGAATCGTGTTATCTCAGGATCTGGTCCTAACTCCTGTATTGCCTGAAGGCGTTCTTCGTCACTATAACAGTAACGGGTGATGTAGTCCTTCTGCTTTTCGCCTCTTTCCTTGAGCTTTGCGTCCTCCGCAGTAATTACTTTCTTGTCCTTAATCTTTGTACGCTTGTTGCGAACACGGAAGAGAGGTGTCTGCAATACATAGACATGTCCTTTCTTGATAAGATCAGGGAAGAACTGAAGGAAGAAGGTGATGATAAGCAGACGAATGTGCATACCATCAACATCGGCATCAGTAGCCACGATAACCTTGTTATATCTCAGTCCGTCAAGACCTTCCTCAATATCAAGTGCAGCCTGAAGAAGATTGAACTCCTCATTCTCATAAACCACCTTCTTTGTCAAGCCATAGCAGTTGAGTGGCTTTCCACGAAGAGAGAACACAGCCTGTGTGTTCACGTCACGACTCTTTGTGATACTTCCACTGGCAGAGTCACCCTCGGTAATGAAGATACATGACTCCTCCTTACGGTCGTTCTTCACGTCAGAATAGTGAATACGACAGTCGCGCAACTTGCGGTTGTGAAGATTTGCCTTCTTGGCACGCTCACGGGCAAGCTTTGTGACACCTGCCATAGCCTTACGCTCCTTCTCGCTCTCCGTAATCTTCTGTATGATGATTTCAGCGATGTCTGCATTACGGTGGAGATAGTTATCTACCTCCTCCTTGATGAAATCACCAACATATTTATTCACGGAAACACCATCAGGAGACATGTTAAGAGAACCGAGTTTGATCTTTGTCTGTGACTCGAACATTGGCTCCTCAACATTCACGGCAATAGCAGCAACAAGACCTGAGCGGATGTCACCATACTCGAAGTTCTTGTTTGAGAACTCTTTGATAGTCTTTGCAATATGTTCCTTGAAAGCACTCTGGTGTGTACCTCCCTGAGTGGTGTGCTGACCATTCACGAACGAGTGGTACTCCTCGCCGTACTGGTTGGTGTGCGTAAAGGCTATCTCGATATCCTCACCCTTGATGTGAATAATTGGGTAAAGGGCATCGCTTGTCATATTGTCCTTCAGAAGATCCTCAAGTCCGTTGCGTGAGATGATTCTTCTACCGTTATACATGATAGTAAGACCAGTATTCAGATACGTGTAGTTTCTGAGCATGGTCTCTATGATATCATCATGGAAACTATAGTTGTGGAAGAGGGATTCATCTGGCTCAAAGTAGATGTATGTACCAGTTTCATCCTCCGTTGGGGTAGTTGTATCCTCAACCAGAATACCCTTCTCGAACTTGGCAGTCCTTACCATTCCATCACGATATGAACGCACCTCAAAGTGCGTGCTGAGGAAGTTAACAGCCTTGATACCAACGCCGTTCATGCCCACAGACTTCTTGAAAGCCTTTGAGTCATACTTACCACCAGTATTCAACTGGCTAACAGCCTCAATCATCTTACCCTGCGGAATGCCACGACCATAGTCACGCAGACTCACGCACTTATTCTCGGTTATATCCACCTCAATGCGCTTACCTGCATTCATACGGAACTCGTCAATAGAGTTGTCGATAGCCTCCTTGAGCAATACGTAGATACCATCCTCGGTATGTGAACCATCACCGAGACGTCCAATATACATACCAGGACGTGTACGGATATGGTCAACGTCACTCAAGTGGGTGATGTTATCGTCATTATATTGTACGGTTTCCTCTATATTTTCTTTATCTATGATTTCTTCGCTCATTTTTTCTAATTGTCAATATTCATTTGCTTTTGCTTTATGCGCTTCAGCGAATGATAATTTTCAATTTTCAATTATCAATTTTCAATTGCGTTAAAGCTTTGCCGTATAGCTCCTCAATCTCATAACCTCACGAGAGTCAAGGTACTGCCATTGACCAAGCACGCCCTCGTTAGTCTCCATCATAGGCAAGGCAAGAGCCTTCTCAAAGCCATACTTCTGATACCACTGTATGAGGTCGTTGAAGATAAGGGAATTAGCACCCTTTGCTCTGTATTCTGGAAGCACACCACAAAGCAGAAGGTCAACGGTCTTCGTGTTGTGGAACTTGAGAGCCTTGAGCAGATGATACCAACCGAAAGGTAACAGCTTGCCGTTCTTCGTCTTCTTCAACGCCTCCGAGAAAGAAGGGAAGCTAACGCCGAATCCCACCATCTCCCCATCCTTGTTGTCATCAACTACGATAGTGATGAGGTTGAGGTCTGCAAGAGAAATGTAGTTCTTGATAAGGTCATCAACCTGTGCATCGTCAAGACGAGAGTAGTTGTACAGGTGGCTGTAGCATGTGTTCAGAATATCAAAGAACTTCTTACCAAGACCACCACTTACAAGTTCCTTCTTCGTCATCTTGCGAGCACGGAGATTATATCGCTTCTCAATCATAGCAGCAATCTTGGCGAACTTATCAGGAACCACCTCTGGCACCTTGATTTCCAACTGCACCCAGTCGTTCTCCTTTGTAAAACCGCCAATCTTCTCCATGTGCTCTTGATAGTAAGGGAAGTTGTGGTTAGAGTGCATAGAAGCCAGATAGTCGAATCCGCTAACCTGCAAGCCCTCACGATCCATATCGGTAAAGCCGAGCGGACCAATGATATTCTCCAATCCACGAGCCCTACCATACTCCTTCACCTTGTTGATGAGAGCTGTAGAAACCTCAATATCGTCAATGAAGTCAAACCATCCGAAGCGTACAGACTTCAGATTCCATGTTTCATTGGCACGTTTGTTTATGATTGCGGCAATACGTCCCACAGGTTTACCATCACGATACGCGATATAGTACTCTGCCTCGCAGAATGCAAAAGCAGGGTTCTTGTCGCTTTTCAACGTGTCTAATTCACCCATCTCAAGATATGGGATATCAGTAGGAGAATCCTTATAGAGTGTGGTGTGGAATCTTACGAACTCCTTGAGTTCCTTATTGCTTTTAACGGTTTTAATTTCTATATTCGACATTGTTGTAGGCGGATTTTTGACATTTTATCCTGCAAATTTAGTAAAAAACTCTCGTACCGCCAAATTTATGAGCAAAAAAGCGGAATTTTCCCTAAAAATAAATAACGTTAGTTCGATGAATTCAATATAAAACGCATCTCTTTTGTCAAGAAGAAAGGCTCGCTTACGCGAATTTAGGAAAGGACTCCACGTAGCGTCTGAGCTTTGCGAAGAAATTACAAGTAAATTAAGCCAGTAATTTTTTCACACGCAGAGGCACAAAGACACGGAGGGGTATTTTGATTACGGAAAGTGCGAATGAAACGAAAATTAAAAGGGAAGCGGATTTATCTGATTTATCCGAACCATTCGGAACACGTATCGCGCCAGCCTCAGACAAATCAGATACATCCGTTTCTCTTAAATTGTTTCCCTTGTCATGCTTTGCGAGGGCTGAAATTTCAGCTGGTTAAATATGATGAATATGTGGGCTGAAATTTCAGCTGACATCATTCCCGATTTGGGAATCTGCTTTGTTTTGTGTATCTTGTAAAGCCAATGCACAGAATCAGTGCATTAGCTTTTTTGCTATAATTCAATGATGATGACTCCCTAAAACAGGGAGTCATCATATAACATTTGGATGGGGTGGCAAATCACCCCCCATCCAAGATTTTATGCATAGTTTCCTACAACGTGACCTCAATCTTCTTCATCTGAGGATCGTCACTTGCATTTCCAACGAGGATTTCGTATTTCCCAGGAATGACGCGCATGGTGTTGGTTGCCTCGTCAAAGCACTCGAAGTTCTTTCTTGGGAGATCGATAGTAACAGACTGCTTCTCACCAGCCTTTGTGCTTACTCTCTTGAATGCGCGGAGCGTTTTTAGAGGACCGTTAGCATCTGCTATTCTGCGGATATAGACCTGAACAACCTCATCGCCATCTTTGGCGCCTATATTGGCAAGGCTGACGGTTAGTTGCTCTTTCTTTGCGTCATACTTTGGCTGGGTAATGCTGAATGTGGTATAGCTCAATCCATGACCGAAAGCCCATAGAGGCTCGCCCTTGAAATAGCGATATGTGCGGTTGGTCATTGTGTAGTCGAGGAAATCAGGCAACTGACTATCATCCTTATAGAAAGTGATAGGGAGTTTACCACTTGGATTGACATCGCCAAAGATGATTTCGGCTAATGCCTGACCGCCTTTTTCTCCAGCATACCATGCCTGAATCATGCCATCGCACATCTTTGTCTCAGGTGTAAGTGCCATTGCCGAACCAGAGCAGTTTACAAAGATAATCTTTCTTCCTGCCTCACTTAGAGCTTTGATAATATCACGCTGTGCCTGAGGGAGTTCGATGCTTGTACGGTCACCTCCCTTGAAGCCAACCTCGTTTACCCTCATTTCCTCGCCCTCAAGCTGTGGTGAGATACCGCCACAGAAAATAACAGCATCATAGCCTTCTGTCTTCTTTACAATCTCTTCAGGTGTGGTAATGATCTTTCTTGATATATTGAATCTGATAGCCGCATAACTTGACTCGTGTGAATATTCCACGATAACAGGGTACTTTTTTCCTTCTTCTACCTTCAGCTTATGGTTCCAGCGATTTATTGAGCCACGGTATCTCCAACCGTTGAAAAGCGTATCTCCTGCTACGATTACCCTCAAACGCCCATCAGAACTGCAATTAAAGGTAAGTTCCTCAGTAGCCTTTGCCGTGAGTGTTCCTTCGTATCTCGCAGAGAAATTATCAAGTTCCACTCCTGGGGCGAAGACCGTAGCGCCACCATTATTAAGATTGATAGGATTGACATAGCTTGCCGTGGCAGCATGTTCACCTTTCAAATCTGTATTATTCCAGTATGTAGCCTTCATGCCCTTAGAACCATCAGAAGCGGTCATGTCTGGAAGATATGACATATCAGTTTCGTTGTGGCAATAGCCACTTCCCATGATGTAGTCAATCTTTGAATCTATACCAACGTTCTTGATACCTTTAAGCAAGGTTATTGTCTCTGTTGGGAAACCGTTATAGTTGCCCCACATCATCATCTCGTTACTGGCATTAGGACCTACAACGGCAATCTTGGCAGTCTTGTTCAAAGGCAGGATATTGTTCCTGTTCTGAAGAAGCACAATACCTTGGCGAGCCATGTCTAATGCCAGTTGCTTATGCTCCTCGGAAGCTATGCAAGAGGCAGGAATCTTCGTCCATTCCACAAGGTTATCATCATCAAAGTCACCAAGTGAGAATCTGCCTTCAAGCAGTTTGATGACGCTCTCATCTATCTGCGCCTCAGTAATTAGTCCGTCTTTTACTGCCTGTGGAAGCTTGGCATAGTTAGAGCCACATTCCACATCAGTACCCGTAATGACAGCTTTTGCAGAGGCAGAAGAAGCATCTTTGCTTACCTCGTGATGTCCTTTTCGCCAAAAATCATCGATAGCACCACAATCAGATACCACCAGACCGCAGAATTTCCACTCATCACGCAGTATCTGACGAAGGTATCTGTCTGAGCCGCAACATGGATCTCCGTCTATTCTCTGATAGGCACACATCACCTCTCTCACATTTCCTTCCTGAACAAGAGCCTTGAAGGCAGGAAGATAGGTTTCCCAAAGATCACGCAGAGGTACGTTCTCCACATTGAAGCTGTGACGGTTCCACTCTGGACCTGAGTGTACGGCAAAATGCTTTGCACAGGCAAGGTTCTTGTAGTATTTTGAACCTTCAGGACCTTGAAGACCACGCACTACGGCCAATCCCATGCGTGTGGTGAGATATGGATCTTCTCCGTAAGTTTCCTGTCCGCGTCCCCATCGTGGGTCACGGAAGATATTGATATTCGGTGTCCATACGGAATTACCACGATAGCGTGCCAGTGTTCCGTTATGGCGTGCTATCGTATTCTTTGCACGAAGTTCATCACTCACGCTTGTGAATACTCTCCAAAGCAAGGCATCATTGAACGAAGATGCCATGCACATAGTGATAGGATAGACGGTTGCTGTGCCGTTACGCCCTACCCCATGAAGCGCCTCATTCCACCATTGGAACTCAGGGATGTTCATTCGCTTTATTTCCTGCGAACGATCCATCATTAGTTGGGCTTTTTCCTCAAGAGTGAGTCGTGAACAAAGATCCTTGGCACGCTCTATTGGTGCAAGGTCAGGATTTTGATAAGGTAGTCTTTGCTGGGCAGATCCCGTAAGGGTACATAATGATGCAAAGACCACGGTTAACGTTGTTGAAATCTTCATAAAAACGATATTTTAGTTATTACTATATGGTTTGTAAAAGTCTTAGGTCGAAGGTCTGAAGTTGAAGGGCTAAGGTCTAAAGTCAAAGGTCTAAGGTTTAAAGTCTTTTGTCATTAGGCTTTTGACTTTAGCCTATTATTAGCCTGTTTCTATTCTTCAATTTGCTTGAGCAAAGTTCTCGTCTCTTCTATGATTTTAGTTAGCTCCTCCACCGTATCGGCTCTGAGCATCGCAATCCTTGTCTGGCGGAAGTCTGGAATACCTTTGAATAATGGAGTAGCAGCCAAATGGCGTCTTGTATGCAGTATGCCACGCTTCTCATCAAGTCGTTCTACGTTGATATGGAGCTGCTCAAGCAAGGTATCTATCTTCTCGTCAAGAGTGAGAGGAGTTGGAGAGAAAAGCCAAGGGCAACCGAAGGTGGCTCTACCTATCATTACAGCATCTACCCCGTAAGTGTCGAATGCCTTGTTTGCATCATCAATAGACTTGATATCTCCATTGCCGATGATAGGGATGTGGATGCGTGGATTCTTCTTCACCTCTCCAATGAGTGTCCAGTCGGCATCGCCTGTGTACATCTGTGCGCGTGTTCTGCCGTGGATAGTGAGAGCTTGAATACCACAATCCTGAAGGGCTTCTGCAAGGTCTATGATCTGTGCTCTTCCGCTTTCAGGGTTTAGTCTTGAAGATGTCAGATCTTCAGCATTCCAGCCAAGTCGTGTCTTGACGGTTACAGGTGTCTTTACTGCATCTACAACCTGCTTAGTGATATCAAGCAGCTTTGGAAGATTCTGAAGCATACCTGCACCTGCACCTTTTCCTGCAACCTTCTTTACAGGACAACCGAAATTAAGGTCGATAACATCAGGATGTGCCTGATCCTCCACTATCTTTGCAGCCTCCACGACAGCCTCGGTATCACGACCATAGATCTGTATTCCCACAGGTCGTTCCTCATCAGCGATGTTCAGTTTGTTGACGGTACTCTTTATTGAGCGGATAAGAGCCTCCGCACTAACAAATTCAGTATATACCATCTGTGCTCCAAAACGCTTGCAGAGCATTCTGAAACCTATATCTGTTACATCCTCCATTGGAGCGAGGAATAGTGGTCTGTCCGGGAATTGTATGTTACCTATCTTCATTTCTTTGCAAAAGTAATGTTTTTTTCTTATAAATCCAAATTATTAACACAAAAACTTATTAACATAAAAACCGCCCATAGATACCATAGAGGTATTCTACAGGCGGACGGGTATGCTAATTGTACGGAGTGTTATTTAGCTACAGATACGCAAACGCGGTTGAGGTCTGCTTCTGGAAGGATGTCGCTTGTTGCGCCACCAGCAGCAGTTGTGATGCGGTCAGCATCTATACCATACTTCTCAACAAGCATCTTGGCAACTGCCTTTGCACGCTCTTCTGAGAGCTTCTGGTTCAACTCTGGCTTGCCCTCTGGAGATGCGTAACCTGTGATGGCTACAGTTGTCTCCTTGTTTGACTTCATATAGTCAGCAATAGCCTTTACGTTGAGTGACTGATGCTTGCTGATTGTTGTCTTGCCACAGTCGAAGAACACGAATGGAAGAACAGCAATTCTCTCCACAACCTTCTTCTCAACTTCAACGGTCTTGGTCTCAACCTTAACCTCAGGCTTGCGGTTTTTAAGTTCTGCGTTCTCAGCACGAAGACGGTTGATCTCGTCGTTGAGAGTAGCAATCTGAGTAGAGTTGTCTTCTTTCTGGATTATTGTCTTTGAGTCAGGAAGAACAAGCGACAAACCGAGCAGGATTGATGTGTACCAGTCATGTGTACCTGTTTCCAGACGTCCATTAAACTGGTCATTTGTATTGTCTGCACGATACTCAAGGTTGAGGGCGAGATTGCGATTAACGCGCCAATCCAACTGACCGCCAAGACGAACATTTGGCGAGAAGTGAGAAGAGTTTGTCGTTTTCATAGCAGACCAGTTGCAGCCAACACCTGCAATGAAGTAGAGGCTCAACGGACGCTCACGATATTCAATACAATTCAGAATATTGAGCATCGCATCTGCGGAATAGGTAGCAAACTTGAAAGTACCTTTCTCGCCTGTATATTCATTGAATACCCTTGAATTGCACCACTCGACACTCAGACGTCCTGTTGCAACAGGGATGATATTGCGACCTATGTTAAGACTGAAAGTAGGCGCTATGAGTCTGCCCATACCAGGGGTGTTAGGCAACTGAATGCCTCCCTGAAGGTTCACGAACCAGCTTGGGACGAACTCAGGAGCTGGCTGCTTTTCCTTCTTAGTAGGTACTTCATAGAACTGGGCATTGGCTGACATTGCTGTCATCATTGCTGCCAGTGCGATTACAAATATCTTTTTCATATATGTATCTTTCTGCGTTAGGGTAATGGATTAGAAGATGAACTTAGCTGTGAGCTGCATTCTCCAACGACTCTGGTAGTTGTTGTATGAGCGCATGTCATAGTCCGCAACGTGTAGGAACTGATACTTGCCCTTAGAGAATGACAGAGGACTATAGTAATTATAGGTGTTGTATTCTTGTGAGAGAGTAGCACCCCAGCTCTTGTTCAGGAGGTTTGTGAAGTTGACGATATCCAAACCAATCTGGAAATACTTAATATCGCTACCCCACTTGAAACCGAACTTATGATCTACGTGGAGGTCAAGACGGTTCTCCCACTTCTCGTTGGCCGCATTACGATCGTAGAACTCACCACGGTGATCCTGCAAGTAATACTCATTGGCGAGCCACTGCTTAAGGTTCTCTGCCTGCTGCTCTGCTGAGTATGCAGATGTAGCGCTGAACATATTGGCATTGAGCATAGCGTCAATCTCGCTGTCGGTAGGGATATACATAAGGTCGTTATAGCCGTTATCGCCATTCACATCACCATTTACATATACGTTGAATGGTGAACCAGAGTTACCTGTGTAGATAAGGCCAATAGTAGTTACATTATCGTATGTATCCTTGATATCCTTGTTCCACTTGAAGTGCTCATAGAGAGACACCATTACCTGATGGGGTATGTTGAAGTTTGAGTTTGCAAGTTCTGGTTCGTTAGGATTTCCATGTGTGTAGTTGTATGTCCAGCATGAAGCAGCTACAGAAGAAGAACCATTGTTAATTGTCTTTGACTTGCCATAGGTATAGCTTGCCATAGCATCAAGACCGAAGTCGAATCTCTTCTCTGCCTTGAGAGATATATTGTAGCTATAACCCTTTGAAACATTGTCGAGGACATAGATTCCAGAGTAAGGAACTGAAGATGTCTCAAACATAGGACGGTTATCACCAATAGAAATTCCGTATTGGCTTGCAAATGTCTGACCAGTAGAAGTGACGTCGTAGTTCCTGACAACCATGTCATTTATAGTCTTAGAGTAGATACCCTCAAGTGTCCAGTTGATGCCTATAAATGGGTCAGTATAGTCAACGGCGAGGTCTGCACGAAGCTGTTGTGCATACTTGAAGTTCTTGTTGAAGACGTTAATTGTCTGAGCACCCTGTGCTGGTGCTGTTGGGTTCAGGGTAGGATCAGCCAATATGGCGTTGTTCGCGTCATAAATAGGTGTGATATCAGCTGTCTTGGTTGTGTTGTATGACATCTGCTGAATACCTGTATTAGAAATATTGTTAGAAATCCATACGTAAGGCACACGTCCTGTGAATACACCAATACCGCCACGAACAATGAGGGAATTGTCGCTAAATGTGTTCCAGCGGAAACCGAAACGTGGAGACCACATTGGTTTCTTGGCAATTCTCTGGTTTGTCTGGAAGTTCCAGTTTTCTGCCTTTGCTTTTGCTAAGAACAACTCGCGTTTTTCGGAAGGAACATTAAGACCAGCCATAATTTCATCTGCCCTACTTGGATTATTAGCCAGAGTTACCAGTCTATTGGCATAGTCGTTAAATTCACCATTCATTGTTGGAGTATCAGTCATAAATGGTATATCTGCACGCAAGCCGAATGACAAATAGAGATTATGTAAAACATCCCACCTGTCCTGAATGTAGAAACCAAGCTGACCTGCACCGAATGTAGGGGTCCAACGCTTTGTTCCTGTTATTGACTCTATGCCCTGACCATAGCGGAAACGGTTGATCTTGCCTGCGAAGAAGTCATCAGGGTTCTGATACATATATGTTCCGTAAAGATCCTGACAGAAGAGGTTTCCGAATTTATACAACTCATTGTGTGTTCCGATTGTGATCTCGTGATCCTGAAGAGTCCACGTGAGGTTGTCTGTGAGGTTATAGATGTCTTGATCAAGACCATTAGCCATTGAAGAACGCTCATTTCCTATGCACAGAGTGCCACCACCGACATTTGAGATCTGAATCATAGGGAATGGATTGCCAGGGTTGCGTTTATCGCGGACAGATGTCCATGTTGCATGGAATTTGTTACTTACGTAATTGCCCAAACGGCTGTTGAGCTCAAAAACAAGCGAATTGGTCTTTGAAACAAAGTCGTAAGCGTAGTCGCTTGTCACAAGCTGTGATGCAGATGAGGTTTGGTTGTTTTTCTTTGCATCGACAAAGCTCCAGCGAAGAGATGCATGGTTGTGATCATTGATGTTCCAGTCAAGCTTGATTCCCACCTTGTCAGAATATGAGTATTCCTTTGGAGTGCCAAGGGAGCCTGTATAATAAGGAGCCTGCTGCTTAACATAGTCGTAAATCTGCTGTGCAACAGCGAAATCCACCTTCGATTGGCTGCCTGGTGCAGAATATGCATTGTCGAATTCGTTATTTGTACGCTCAAAGTTGAGGAATGCAAAGAGCTTATCCTTTACGATCGGACCTCCGAGGGTTGCACCTATGGTATAGTTTGTCATGCTTCCGTAAGGATTTGACATATTTCCATTGTGCAACTTGTACTTGTCGGAAATCATTCCGTCATTCTGGTAGTATGAGTAGAAACTACCGTGGAACTCGTTGGTACCTGACTTTGTAACAGCATTGACAGAACCACCTGTGAAACCACTCTGACGAACATCGAATGGAGCGATGCTTACCTGAAGCTGGTCGATAGTTTCCATAGAGAATGGCTGTGTTCCTGCCATACCACCATTAGCGCCATTGCTTGTCAGGCCGAATACGTCATTTGACATAGCACCATCAACTTGGATGGCGTTATATCGGTTATTTGATCCTGCTATTGTCATTGCACCACCCTCAGTAACCTTAACGAATGGGTTTATGCGAGCAATGTCTGATATGCTATGGGTAACGGATGGAAGCTCCTGAAGACGGGCATTGCTTATTGACTGAGCAGCTCCAGTACGGGTTCTGTTCAGACCAAGTTGTCCCTTGACTACAACCTCGCCAAGAGTCTTTTCGTCATCCTTGAGCCATACGTCAATATGGTATGTTTCACCAAGTGACAGGGTTACATTCTGGAAAAACTTGGATTGCATTCCGACATAGGAAACGCTGATGGTGTATGGACCACCAGTACGCATTCCTTTAATAACGAATGCACCCTTTACGTTTGTAACAGCATCGTAACGTGTGCCTGATGGTACATGTACCGCCATTATGTGAGCACCAATGACACCCTCACCATCGGCGTCGTTCATTGTTACTTTACCGCTGATGCCAGATGTCGTAATCTGTGCCACAGCTGATGTTACCATCATCATAACTGCGGCAATCAGAAAAAGAATTCTTTTCTGCATAACTTTTGGAATAAGTAAAAATAATTATTTTTATAGTTCAGTTTGTCTTATGCTATGTAAGTTGGATGCAAATTTAATCAAAATTTTTCATAAAGCAATTGGTTTTTCAAAGAAATTTATTGGAATTGATAAAAATCAACGAAAAATAAAAGAAAAAGCCTTGCAGAAGACGAATCTTAAGCAAGGCTTTTCAAAAGGAGGAGGTGGTACCACCAGGAATCGAACCGGGGACACACGGATTTTCAGTCCGTTGCTCTACCAACTGAGCTATGGCACCATTTTTATTCCGCAATGAGCGGTGTTTCTCAATTGCGAGTGCAAAGGTACAACTATTTTTTGAAACCACCAAATTTTTCGGCAAAATTCTTTCGAAAAATTACAAAATTCCCCAAAAACGCCCCAGAAATGCGTCTATTTCCTGCTTTTCTCGCATATTTCGCCCAACTTTAACGCCATTCGACTAATTCTCTACATGGCAATCCACAGAATCGACGTTGATCCAATATTTTGAACACGGAAAACACGGAGCTAACGAAACTTTTTCGCAAGCCCAACAAGCTACGCAAGTCCGTTTCTTTTGTTTCTTTCGTGTTCAGAGAGAGAGAAAAAACTCTGCGTCTTAGCGTCTTTGCGTTTAAACTTATTATTTATTGGATTAAGATTGGCAAGATTGGGACTCCGCGTAGCGCCTGAGCCTTGCGAAGAATTATTGCCAGTTCAACATCGGAGATGCGCCTAAACGCGGATCTATCGAATTCACGTTATTTTTACCCTGATTTTTGTTTCATCTCTTTCTTTCCAATTCTTTCTCCTCATTATTAAAAAGAAAAAAGCGCGGAAGCCAACAGGTTCCGCGCGCTTTGTGTGCCCATGATATTCAAGATAATTAGATTAGTGTTGTTTATACATGAAGACGAATGCCTACTCACGTAGGGGTTAATAAAGACGGTATATTATATTATAACATTGTGTAAAACTGTTCATTGTAGTTCTCCTCAAAATCCACGCATCCCTTAAGCTTAGAGTTGTCATTAAGGTTGATAGATGTTGGGAGTGACATATCCTTGAGTGAAGTGCAACCCTCGAAAGCTGTTGCGTCAACGCTCTGGATTCCGCCAGGAAGAGTAACGCTCTTTACTTTGTCAAGACCTTTGAAGAGATTTTTACCAATCTTGCTAAGTGTAGCCTCATTATAGAAGTCCTCCTCGAAAACGATGCTTGTGATCTGCTTTCTGTACTTGATGAATGGAGACTCCTGGAAGTCAGGTGTAGCCTCTGCGAGAGGTGTCACATGAAGCGTTCCGTTATCGTCGATATTCCAAGTGAAATACTCGGTATCGTTATAATCTATTAAGCTAGGCTCCTTTGCCATCCCGTTTGCAGCGAAAGAGATTACTAGCACTGCGATAGCGATTATTCTATGTATGAATGAAGTAGTCATAACTTATGATTTTTTAAAGTTGGAAATAAATGTAATAATTATGAGAGTGACAAACTATTGTTGTTTTGATCTCTGATGCAAAGGTATGAACTTTTTTTAGTATTTGCAAATTTTTTCAGACAAAAATGATGCAAATATGTAAAAGCTTGACATAAATCAAGTAGTGTAACTTGTACATTTTTAGGCAGTTATATATTATATTAATAAGGTATAATAGGCTTTTTACCTTAAATTTTACATATTACTCTCGATGAAACCGCGGTTTTTCATCATTGCGAATTTGTAAAAAGCATAGTTGCGCAGTTGTAAAATTAAAACAAAAAGATTTTTGTTCTTTTGTCTATGTTTTTCAGACAACTTTTTAATACTCTTAAAGGTTTTTGGTACAGAAATATAAAATCCTGCCACAGACATCAATTGTTGCAAAATCGTAAAAATGATTGCGTAATTGTAATTTAGACACTTTTTCTTTGATTTTTCTTGCAGGTTTTGATTTTTTGTTATACCTTTGCACTTGGAAATAAATGTAAAACGATTATGAATAAGATGTGAAGAACATCTGAAAAGGGAAAAGAAAAGGTTAAGTTAGGCAGTGTTTGCTAGACTTGACCTTTTTCTTTGTCTTAAATCTCACCTCCGTTCCAGGTCCGTTTCAAGTCCGTTTCAAGTCCGTTCCCAGAAAAAGGCGAAAATGGGACTTACATAAGATTAACATAAGAACCACATAAGACCTACATAAGAACCACATAAGATTTACATAAGACCTACGATTTTTATGAAATCCATGTTTTATAGTTCTTTCTATATGCTTGTAAGAATTCGTCATGCCTTTTGACGAAATTATACAAGTGTAAAAATGCCCTTTGACGAAAATTTACATAACTTTGACGAAATATTACAAAAGGGTTTGCTAAAATAGCAGTAATTTTGCACTCGGAAATATGAAACGTGCTCCAGCCTTCAGCTGACAAACACTATTTCCTTCGTGCGCGCCAGTGCACTCGGAAATATGAAACGTGCTCCAGCTTACTGCTGACATACACAATTCCCTTTGCACTTACTCGTGCACTCAGCAATTAGAAAAGTAAAAGCAATTATAATAGATGCGTCCTCTCAGGCACAAATTTTCCATTGATTTATTATTAACAAGGTGTATTACACCAAACTAACTTTAAACCCTTACGACACAATGAAAAAAGATCGAACCACTTTTTCCTACATTTCCAGATTGCTGCCAATGGCATTGCTATCGCTCTTGGCCCCTGGATGTAAAGTTCTTAGATTGAGTATTAACCAATCAAGTACAAAAGTTACAGAAACCAACAGCTCGACTATGTTCTGTAACGAAGATCCTGATTCTGCATCAAGTTTCGGGGTATGGTAAAGAGAAACGACGTTTTTCTCTTGGAATAGGTTCGAATCAAAGATCTCCATCGATTTTACCTATAACTTGACGAAAAATTACATAACTTTGACGAAATATTACAAAAGCATTTCGTGTATTGTTTGTAATTTTGCACTCGGAAATATGAGCGTTGATTCACAACGTGTTCAGTTTATAACTGACAAACACTATTTCCTTCGTGCACTCAGAAACTCACAACGTGTTCCAGCTTATAGCTGACGCACACCATAGATAAAGCTACCCCTGCCACACCAATGTGGTAATATTCATAAGTCTTTTACATTTATTTCCAACTTTAAGAACGAAAAATGATTAGCATTTTTAGGACAAAAAAGAATAAAGATATTCTATTTCCTTTTTATGGGGGACATTAACTCTAAGTAACCATAATTAGATTTACCAGAAGACACGATAAATTTCCCACTACACACCCGGCTCGCGAGAGCGGGGTTGAGTAGTGGGAAATTTGTTGTTTCCGACAAGTTCCTTTCGTTTTACGCTTTATTTTTATAAACGCATCTCCGATGCTAAACTGACAATAATTACCAATCTTCTACCAATAAGAAAGGCTCGCTTACCGAGTATATTATTTGGAAAGTAAATTGGCAATAAATTTTATCAGTAAATTAATTTACTGGTTTAATTTTCTTATAATTTACTTTCTAGAACATTTCAGGGCGCAAGCCACGTTTCTTATTGGTAGAAGATTGGTAAGATTGGTAATTATTGTCAGTTAAAAGCAGCTTGCTGCTTGAGAAAAAAAACACCGCAAGGTTCGAAACCCATGCGGTGCTTTATAATGAATTTACGAAAATTTACTTCCAGAGCAACTGTGCAAACTGATAGAGGCTTTCACGCCAAACAGGCCATGTATGACCGCCTGGAGTTTCAAAATACTTGTATTTTATGCCGATTTCATCGAACTTTGCACGCATTGCCTTGCAGTTATTAAAGGCTATATCCTCTTCGCCACCCATTGTGAGATAGAATTCCTTAAACTGATTGTTGTAGAAATCCTTTCTCTCGGCAAGTTTCTTGTAGTTCTCGTCTGCACCCATTGCTGGATTGTTTGCGAACCAGCCAGAACTAAACACACCAACATACTGGAACAACTCAGGCTTTGCCACAGCAATGTTAAGGGTCTGGATTCCTCCCATTGAAAGACCTGCCATTGCACGGTTAGCAGCATCCTTCTTTACACGATACGTCTTCTCAACAAGTGGAATGCACTCTTCTGTGAGTTCCTTGATGAAATCCTTGCAGTTGCCATCACTCATAACAACAATCATCTCGTTAGCCTTGCCCTGAGTAATGAGGTTGTCAAGGATGATGTCTGTTCTTCCCTGCAAAGCCCATCCACGCTCATCCTCACCACCGCCATGCTGAATGTAGAGCACAGGATAAGTCTTTGAAAGGTCACTCTGATAAGATGGCGGAAGATAAATGAACATCCTACGCCAAGCACCTTCGTTCTTTGAATAGTAACGGCGCATTGTGGTCTCGCCATGAGCTACATCAGCAAGTTCGAAGCGCACGTCACCCTTAGCGTATGGCACCTCGATACAGCTTGACATACGACTACAGCCATAGAATGTTTCGCTGGCAGGGTCGCTAATCTGAACGCCATCCACATAGAGGAAATAATAGTTGATGCCAGACATAAGGACATCGGTAGTTGCACTCCATACGCCCTTATCATCCTTGACCATAGCGTACTTCTTACCACAGATATCCACAATGACCTCCTTTGCATCAGGAGCTTTAAGTTGGAAAACACCACGGTTGTCGGCAGTAAGCTGTGGGAACTGACCGTTTCTCAAATTAGTAACAGGACGCACATTCTGCGCCATCAGGCTTGAAGCTGAGAGTAGCAAGCTCAATCCAAGAATTGATAATCTTTTCATTAGGTTAAAAGAATTTTTTACACTGTTATAATGCGACAAAGGTACAAATAAAATATGAGACATCAAATCTTTTTTAACTTTTTTGTGCTTTTCAATTAAAAGTATTTGACGAATGATAAAATCAGGTAGTTTTGTGTAACATAAAGGGCTTTACGCAATTATGTAAAGGTTCTTAACACGCATTGTAAAGTTTCTTTACACTTTACACATGCGACAAAATCGCAATACCACTGATTATCAATACGATAACTTTTTTGGCACGCATTTGGCAAGAAGAATAGCAGATAATATTCGAAAAAATGAAAAGAATAAGTATAATTGCAATCTCAATATCGTTATTCGTTTGTGCGAATGCGAGGCGAGCGGTGGCACAGAAGGAGAGCAAACCATTGATGACGCTGCACGACTGCATGGAATATGCCGTGAGCAATTCAACAAGAATGAAGATTCTGGCTGCCGACCGCAACGATGAACGATGGCAGAGGCGACAGGCTATCATGCAGATGTTCACGCCAAATATAGAGGCTGAGACATACGCATACAATCAGTATGGTAGAAATCTTGATCCTGAGACCAATACATATAATAATGTAACCACCTTCTATAATGGATATAGCGTGAATGCTGGCATCACATTGTTTGATGGGTTTAGGTCGATCAACAATATCAAGATGGCATCTATTACGGCTAAGATGGGAGTCAGTAAGGAACAACAGACAAAGGACGAGATATGCCTGGCTACGATGGAGGCATTCAGTAATGTCATCTATTACACCGAACTTGAAACCATACTTCAGGAACAGGTGAAGACGGCACAGGTAGCAAGAGACAAGGCAATCCGTCAAGAGGAATTGGGCCAGAAGAGTCATGCAGATGTGATGCAGATGGAATCAGAACTTGCCCAGAGGCAGTATCATCTCATAACTGCCACCAACCAGAGAAATGATGCAATGATGACATTGAAAGACGTGATGTTTTGGCCGATAGGCGATGAACTCAAGATTGACAGGAGTATCGGGGAGCCAGTAGTAACACTGGCTTCCTGCTCCGAACTCGCAGAAACGGCAAAGGCTACGCTTCCAAAGGCAGAGATAGCATCAATGAACAGGAAAAAAGCAGAAGTAGATCTGAAGATAGCACGAGGCTCATATAGCCCTACGCTCTCATTCTATGGAGGTTGGTCAACCACCTATTATACATATCCTGGAATGAAGGATTATAAGCCGACATCGTTCAGCGAGCAATTCAAGAATAATGCAGGTGAGTATTTGCAGTTGTCAATCAGTATTCCTATCTACGATCAGTTGAGACGCAGAACCACCCTGAAGCTAAAGAAGAATGCCCTTGTGCGTGCCGAGGCTGAATATGCACAGACAATGCGCGATATTGAGAATGAGGTGGCAAGGGCGATAAATGACAGACAAGGTGCCTTGATGGCATTCAAGCAAGCCGACAAACTTGCAGAGGTGCAGAAAGAGGCTTTCAGACTAAGTGCAAAGCAGTTTGAGTCTGGTCTTATCTCTGCAATAGAGTATCAAACGGCATCGCAGACCTATCTTAATGCAATGGCAGAGCGTACAGGTGCATTATTAAAGCTTCGTATAAAGGATTCGGTAGTAAGATATTTCAAAGGAGAGCCGTTTCTTAGTTTGAGTTTTTAAGGGTTAGAGGTTAGTGGTTAGAGTTAAGTGAACTATGGATAAGATATTAGAAAAGAAAACAGGTTGGAAAAAGGCTTTTACAAAACAAGCTATTCCTTGGTGGCTTGGTGCAATATTCATCATTATCGTGATTTCCGCGATAGCTACAACAAGTAAGAGTACATTGCTCGTAAAGGCTAAAGCCGTGACGATAAGTGAGGTTAAGGAAGGGCAGTTTAATGAATATATCCGTCTTAATGGCACGGTGCAGCCAATGGTCACGGTGCAGATAAGTCCTGTGGAAGGTGGCATGGTAGAAGCTATAATGATAGAGGAAGGTGCAGATGTAAGGAAAGGCGATGAGATATTGCGTCTGTCTAATGAGAACCTCGACTTGCAGATTCTGAATTCAGAGGCGGAACTTGCCGAGAAAGAGAACATACTGCGAAACACGCAGATACAGATGGAGCAGGACAGGCTCAACGTAAGACAGTCGAAACTGGAATATCAGCAGAACGTGAAGCAGCTAAAGCGTGTATATCTGCGTCAGAAAGCCTTGTATGACGATAAACTCATTGCAAGGGAAGACTATATAAAGGCAAAGGAAGACTACGACCTTGCCTTGGAAAAGTATCAGCTTATCAGGGAAAAGGAGGTGCAGGATAGTCTCTATCGTAACACTCAGGTCAAGAGGATGCGTGAAAGTCTGGAGAATATGCAGCTCAATATGAAGATGATACGCAAGCGTAAGGATAACCTCACTATCAAGGCTCCTATTGACGGTCAGCTCGGAATACTTGATGCTGTGCTTGGCGAGAATATCGGCGGTGGCACTAAGATAGGGCAGATTAGTAACATGAGTTCGTACAAGATAGAGGCTCAAATTGACGAGCATTATATAGATAAGGTGGTGCCCGGACTTATTACGGTGTTTGAGCGACAAGGCACAATCTTCAAGGCTACTCTGCGAAAGGTCTATCCAGAGGTGCACGATGGAAAGTTCAAGGCTGATTTCAAGTTTGACGGCAAGATGCCAGACAATATCCGTACTGGTCAGACCTACTATATGAATCTGCAATTGGGTTCTCCAGAGAAAGCCGTCCTCATTCCTCGTGGTTCTTTCTTCAACAAGACGAGCGGCAAGTGGATCTATGTTCTTGACAAGGACGGCAAACGGGCGGTAAAGCGTGAGATCAGCATTGGGCGACAGAATCCTCGGTTCTATGAAGTAATAGAAGGACTTGAGCCTGGTGATAAGGTCATAACTTCAAGCTATGACAACTTTGGTGACAACGATATTCTGGAATTACAATAAAAAACTATAAGACTATGATAAAAGTATCAAACATCAGTAAGATCTTCAGAACTGAAGAGATTGAAACAACTGCCCTCGATGGCGTGTCATTTGAAATTAAGGATGGCGAGTTTGTTGCCATCATGGGACCTTCCGGATGCGGAAAGTCAACATTGCTGAATATCCTCGGATTACTCGATAATCCGACACAGGGATCATATCAGTTTGCTGATACCGAAGTAGCAAGCCTGAAGGAGAAGGAACGCACACGCTTCCGTAAGGGAAATATCGGTTTTATTTTCCAGAACTTCAATCTCATTGACGAACTTAACGTATATGATAACATCGAGCTACCTCTACGCTATCTCAACGTGTCTGCGTCTGAGCGTAAGGCAAAGGTGACGGAAATGCTCAAGCGCATGAATATCAGTCATCGTGCCAAGCATTTCCCCCGTCAGCTTTCTGGTGGTCAGCAGCAGCGTGTAGCGATTGCCCGTGCCTGTGTGGCAAGTCCAAAACTGATTCTTGCCGATGAGCCTACAGGTAATCTCGATTCAAGGAACGGCAGGGAAGTGATGCAGTTGCTTCAGGATCTCAACAATGAAGGAACTACCATCGTCATGGTGACGCATTCACAGAAGGATGCATCTATTGCACAGCGCACCATTGACCTGTTTGACGGTAAGATTGTATCAGACGTAAAGAACGAACTATAAGTATGAAGTACATTTTCATAAATTTCATAAATACTCTGCGGCATTATAAGGCAAGCAGCCTGCTTAACATCATCGGCATGGCTGTTGCCTTCGCCGCCTTTTACATCATCCTCACGCAGGTTGCATGGGGATTCTGCTTTAACAAGGACATCGAAGATATCGACCGTATATTCCTTATGGTATATACAAATGATAAGCAAGATGAATATTGCTATATTTCTTGCCGACCTTATGCAGAGCGAACTCTTAGCGCTGTGCCTGAAGTTGAATCGTTTGGCGTTGCAGAGTTCGAAAAATACGACGGAGGTGATTATTATTACATCAAGGAGGGTGATAAAGTTCGTAAGTTTGAGGGCTGGCCTCAGGCATTTACCCAAGATGGTCTTGCCTTATTCGGGTTTGAAGAGGAACAAGGTTCTTTCAAAGACCTTGCCAAGCCTAAGACTGTTGCCGTATCAGCTAAGTTTGCCAAGGAGAACAATCTTAAGGTTGGAGATAAGTTCTCTTATTCTATTGAAGGGCCTGCCGAATGTGAGATTGTAGCAATATGGAAAGATAAGTTTTCTAATGCATCTGCCCCAGCCAATGTAGTGATGCTGAGAGATATCCAAAATCACGACATTGACGACTGGAATATATACTGCTATAAATATTTCGTAAAATTAAAGAGTGCAGATGCGAAAGAGGCATTCGAGAAGAATGCAAACAAGGTAATCAAAACTCTTATAGAAGAAAGATGCGAGCATGATGTATATGATGTAAAAGAGGCGATAGAAAATCATAGGATTCGCCTTATCCCATTCAAGGAAATGTATTATCGTAATGATGTGGATGATAGTGGTGGTGTTTGTCAGACAGGCAATAAGACTGTAGATATCAGCTTTCTTGCCGTAGCAATACTTACCATCATTATCGCCATGATCAATTTCATCAACTTCTTCTTTGCCCTTGTGCCAGCAAGAATAAAGAGCGTGAATACATATAAGGTATATGGAACATCGAGAGCGACACTTGTCTGCAACTTCGTTATGGAATCCGTCGGACTGGTAATCCTTGCCCTGATGCTTGCTGCCGTCATCGTACTATTGTTTGAACGTTCTTCCTTAACGGAGATGCTCATAGCACCGATAGACTTTGCATCAAACGGCATGGTAATACTCATTACTATCTCAGTTACACTATTAGGTGCTGTTGTCGGTAGTCTTTATCCTGCATTCTATATCACATCGTTCCAACCTGCTTTTGTACTGAAAGGGGCTTTCGGCTCTTCAAAATCAGGAAAAGCCCTTAGGAATATCCTTATTGGAGTTCAGTTTACCATATCCATCGGACTCATCGTCTGTGCAATATTCATAAAACTGCAACAGAGCTACATGATGAACTATGATATGGGGTTCAATAAGCAATGTGTTATTTCTGGTCTTGTGCCTGACAATCTGGGATGGACAGGAAGCAAGAGAGCCGCCTTTGAGGACAAGCTCCGAAACAATCCTGATATCACAGACGTTACTTGGGCACATAACAATCTTGTGAATCGATTCGGAGTATTTTTGGGAGGAGAGCATGAAGGTAAGAAATTCAGCTTTATATGCTATAATGTAGCTCCCAATTTCCTTGATTTCATGGGAATTGACATAGTTGACGGTCGTAATTTCTCTAAGTCCGACGAGGAACTGAATAGCGGTGCTATAATCTTCACCGAATCAACGCAGAAGAAGTACGACCTTACTGTCGGAAGCTATGGACCTAAGTATAATGATAGTGTATTGATTGCAGGAGTCTGCAAGGATTTCCATTTCCGCCCATTGCAAAGTGACAGTGACGAAGAATATGCATTCTATGTTCCTGGAAAGAATCATAAGCTACTTAACATGGATATGAATCAAATCTACATAAGAACAACTGAGGGTGCTGATCCTTTCAAGGTTATGGATTTCGTAAAGAAAACGGCTCTTGAGTTTGTTCCGTTCGATGATCCTGACGATGTAGAGCTTCGTATATTTGATGAGGAACTGGCAAAGGAATATGAATTTGAGGCAAAGCTCAGTACGATGATTAGCATCTTCACCTTTATTGCCATCGTCATCTCGCTTATGGGCGTGTTCGGACTTGTCCTGTTTGAGACGCAGCATCGCAAGAAGGAGATTGCGATCAGGCGAGTACTTGGTGCTGAGATTGATGATATTCTGAAGATGTTCTGCCTGAAGTATTCTATCATCGTTGTTGTTTGCTTTGTTATTGCATCACCAGTATGCTGGTTGTTTATCAACAGATATTTCAGCACTTTTGCATATCACATGGATATAAGCTGGTGGGTATTTGCCCTTGCTTTCGTCATCGTCCTCGTCATCACGAATCTCGTTGTTGCCGTCCGCTGTTTGCAGACAGCCTCCAGCAATCCTGTTGAGTCGATAAAAACGGAGTAAAGCCCCCCAGCCCCCCCAAGGGGGAGTCTTTTAGATAGTATTTATCCCTTATATCCACAGCGATTAAATGTATATAACAAACTCCCCCTTGGGGGGATGGGGGCTTTTTTTCTCCCTATCTTTGGGATTTCATAAGAAAATTATTACCTTTGCGCTCAATATGAAGAAAGGAAAGATACTGGTAGTAGATGATAATCAGGGCATTCGCAATGCCTTGAAGATTCTGCTCACCCCTTATTTCGCAGAAATCGTGGTTATTGCTTCGCCTAAGAGCCTCGTTTCTACAATGGATAGCATGAAGCCCGATGTGGTTCTGCTCGACATGAACTTCTACACAGATATCAATACTGGTAATGAAGGCCTCTATTGGACAACAGAGCTGAAGAAGATGTATCCCGACGTGCAGATAGTTCTCTTTACTGCCTATGCCGACATCGCATTGGCTGTAGAGGGCATGAAACGTGGTGCCTACGATTTCATCGTAAAGCCGTGGGATAACGAGAAACTAATAACCACGCTCAAGGCTGCATACGAAGCTACTCCAAAGTCTGTCAAGAAGCCTAAGACCGAGGTAAGGCATGATATGTATTGGGGAGATTCATTGGCTATGCAGGAAATCCATCGTGTCATGGATAAGATAGCCCCTACCGATGCCACAATACTCATCACAGGCGAGAATGGTACTGGTAAGGATGTGCTTGCACGCGAGATTCATGCTGCCAGTAGCAGAAAGCATAAGCCAATGGTATGTGTTGATGCAGGAGCCATTACCGAGACTCTTTTCGAGAGTGAGTTGTTCGGCCATGTGAAAGGGGCTTTTACCGATGCCCATACTGACCATGTGGGTAAGTTTGAACAGGCTGACGGCGGAACTATCTTCCTCGATGAAATCGGCAATATTCCGCTTCATCTACAGGCAAAGCTATTGCGTGTGTTGCAAAACAGAACCGTTGTGAGGGTAGGCTCTGAAAAGCCGATTCCGATAGATATCCGACTTATCTGTGCCACAAATATGGATTTGGAGCAGATGGTTAGCGAAGGGCGTTTCCGTGAGGATCTCTACTATAGAATAAACACTATGCAGATGCACTTGCCTCCACTTCGTGAGCGCTCTGGCGACATCCTTCCTCTTGCCAAGCGTTTCCTTGCCAGATATGCAGAGAAATACAGGCGTAGTGTGGAGACGATATCGGATGATGCCGTCAGAAGACTGACGCAACACGCATGGAACGGTAATATCCGTGAACTTCAGAACGTAATGGAGAAGGCTGTTATCTTGTCGGAAGGCAATACCCTTCAGGCGTGTGATCTGTCGCTTAACAGCATTAAGTCGGTTCCCGATGTTAGCCAGACTCTTGAGGAGGCTGAGGAAACTACCATACGCCGCACCCTGGCTCGTTGCAATGGCAATCTAAGTATGGTGGCTAAGGAACTGGGCATAAGTCGTCCTACGCTATATAGCAAACTCAAGAAATACGGAATATGATGCAAGATTCCAACATCATATTGGCAATAATTATGACCGTTGTCGTTACAGCGGTCATAACTGCTATATATGTGCGTGAGAAGGATCGCAAGAAACTGGAATACATGCTTGATGCCTTTGAGGACGGAGAGTTTAATTTCAAGTTTCAGGAGAACACTAAGTTCAACAAGACACTGAACAGGATCAAATGGATCGTTGAGCGTAGGCGACAGCAGAACGAGCAGGAGTCGTGGACGAAGCTCATCCGTGTTTTGACCCACGAGATTATGAACACGGTGAGTCCGATAGCCTCGCTTAGCGAAGCCTTGAGCCGCAGCGTCAGCCAACCGGAAGAGGAACGTGAAATGGATATCAAGGCAGGTCTTGAAACTATTTCTTCATCTTCAAAGGATCTCATACATTTCGTGGAGTCCTATCGTGAACTTGCAGGTGTGGCAAAACCCGTGCTGAAGGCCCTGATGCTCAACACGCTTGTCGGTCAGGTCATCGAACTTACGAGTGAACAATGTGCCGAGGCTGGTGTGGAATGCACTTACCATCCAGATACCGATGACATCCTTATCTATGCCGACGAGTCACAGATCAGCCGTATCCTCATCAATCTTATCAAAAATGCCATTCAGGCAGATGCCAGACACATCCGTATAAGCGCCGAGATTGATAGCAACGAGCAGACTCTCATCCACGTATCCAATGACGGTTCGCCTATCACTCCAGAGAGTCAGGAGCAGATATTCATACCATTCTTCACCACTAAGCCCGAAGGTTCAGGCATCGGTCTCAGTCTCTCGCGTCAGATCATGCGTGCTCATAACGGCACTCTCGAACTCACCAAGAGCGATGAGCAAAGCACGGAATTCACCATTACATTCAAGTAATATCTCATCAAACTCACAAATACAAGAAAAACCTGAAGGGGTGATATAGCTCAGGATAGGGTGCAACCCTATCATCATAATGCCACCACATTCTATAGCTCCGTAGGTGCGACATAATTCCATATAATGCGAGATTGCGATTGATATGAAAATTTGTTTTTTCAGAGTAATTTAAACGTAAAGACACTAAGACGCTGAGTTTATTGGATTAAGATTGGTAAGATGGCAATTATTTCTGTAGCGTTTGAAATCCTTCTTGAATTGGGATGACATACGGATTTCCTTCATGGCTATTCCTTTGATCTAATGAAACTGTCAAGACTTTCCATATTAACTATTCCAGCATCTTTTCCACTACGTGCTTCTTCAATAGCTGAAAGTGTTTCAGGCGGGATGCTTGAAATAGTTTTGGTTTTCTTTGCTGTCCATCCCATTCTTTTAACCAGAGACATGAAGAATTGTCTATCAGCCACGGGTATCTGAAGAGTATATATATTTGTATCTACTGTCATTGTTGCCATATTGATATTTTATTACAAATTACCCAATTTTTTTGGTGGCAAAGATTCCATTTTTTATTGAAACAGACAATAATTTACCGCTAAAAGGTGGTACATTTACACCTTTTAGCGGTATTTTTCTCGTAAAAGCTATATTTTTAGCCACAAAAAGGTGGTATATTATGCCTTTACAACTATAATCTTTTTTCGGCTAATCCTCCTTCATCTTCTCAAACTCCTTAGCACAATCGGAGAGCCAACCGTACCATTCCTCACCAAAACAACGGATAAGAGGATCTTTGAGGAACTGCCATAGTGGAAGTTTTAGTTCCCTACCCTTCTCACGAGCGCACTTACACACGCTCCATTGATTGTAGTTGAGACCTACAAGACCATTGCTGAGGTTTGCCACACGAATAGGATAGAGCGCACAACTGATAGGCTTACACCAGTTGGTCTTTCCTGCCCTGAAAGCCTTCTCTGTGGCACAGAGACAGCAGTTCTTCACCACACAAGGCTTTTCCTTTGTGCCAATATCAAGGTCATCATAATAGGTGAATACGCAATCCTTGCCACCTACTATACTCGTGACAAGATCGCCCTCCTCATCAGTATAGGCAACACCTTGCTTGTCAATAATAGCCTGTGCCTGAGCGCTAAGATCAGGCCACACTACTTCAAGGACATTCTCAAGTTCGCCTACTTCCTCAAGGGTGACAGGAGCACCTGCATCACCTTCAACGCAACATTCGCCCTTGCATTTCTCAAGGTCGCAACAGAAGTATTCCGTAAATATATCAGGTGACACTATAACATCACCGATCTGTACCATTGGAAGCATAAAAATCTAATTAAAAGCCAAACACCAGTAGCCCCTCAGCAGTAGCCCCTCACCTGCCCTACGGGCATCCCCTCCCCAAGGGGCGAGGAATAAGTTACATTTTATCGCTTATGAGGGATTTCTTCAAGGAAATTTTACTAACTTCCCCCTCGCCCCTTGGGGAGAGGGTGCCCAGAGGGCGGGTGAGGGGCTGTTACCAATTTATCTTCTCCTTACCATGCTGCTCAAGATAGGCATTGCATTGTGAGAAGTGATGATTACCGAACCACCCGCCCCTATTGGCGGAAAGTGGCGATGGATGAACAGACTCCAGAATCAGGTGTTTCTGCTTGTCTATAAGGACTTTCTTGCTTCTCGCATATCCACCCCAGAGAATGAACACAACGTGCTCCTGAGTGTCTGAAACAGCCTTTATGACAGCATCCGTGAAGGTTTCCCAACCATGCTTCTGGTGAGAGCCTGCCATGTGTTCACGAACAGTAAGAGTAGCGTTGAGAAGAAGAACTCCCTGCTCTGCCCATCTACGCAAAGAACCGTTATACATCTTTTGTCCTCTCTGGGCTGCTACCTCAGACAATTCAGGAACGCTACCTATATCATCCTTAACTTCCTTGAAGATATTAACGAGAGAAGGAGGTAGAGGTATTCCGTCCTTTACTGAGAAACAGAGACCTTCAGCCTGTCCCGGCTCATGATATGGATCCTGACCGAGCAGAACAACCTTTACCTTTTCAAGAGGACAAAGCGAAAAGGCATTGAAAATCTCATGTCCGGGAGGATAGCATGTGGCAGTAGCATATTCTGCCTTAACAAACTGAGTGAGTTTGACAAAGTAATCCTTGTCAAACTCACTCTGCAATATTTCTTTCCAAGAATCCGCTATTTTAACTTCCATAAGCGAAAGGTTGAAAATTTAAAATGAAAAATACAGATTACCAAATACGGTAACTTGTATTTTTCATTTATCATTTTTCATTTTATAATTTAGTCAACGATCAGGTTCTCACCAGTCATGTCAGCAGGCTTCTCCAATCCCATGATGTGGAGGATCGAAGGAGCAACGTCAGCCAGACGACCATCCTTAACTGTTGCTGAGTTGTTGTCAGTAACATAGATGAATGGAACTGGGTTGAGAGAGTGTGCTGTGTTTGGAGTACCATCCTCGTTGATAGCGTTATCAGCATTACCGTGGTCAGCAATGATGATAGCCTCATAGCCAGTCTCCTTAGCAGCCTCGATAACGTCACGAACACAGTTGTCAACTGCGTGAACTGCCTTTGCGATAGCATTGTAAACACCTGTGTGACCAACCATGTCACCATTAGCGAAGTTTACAACGATGAAGTCATACTCATTCTTCTTGATGTTAGCAACGAGCTTGTCCTTAACCTCGTAAGCAGACATCTCTGGCTTGAGGTCGTATGTAGCAACCTTTGGAGAAGCAACGAGTACACGATCCTCACCCTCGTATGGAGCCTCACGACCACCATTGAAGAAGAATGTTACGTGAGCGTACTTCTCTGTCTCTGCTGTGTGGAGCTGCTTCTTACCCTGCTGAGAGAGGTACTCACCGAGAGTATTTGTTACGTTCTCCTTAGGGAAGAGGATGCTAACGCCCTTGAAGTTAGCGTCGTATGGAGTCATACAATAGTACTTCAGGCCTGGGATAGTCTTCATATCCTCGATGTTCTCCTGAGTGAGAACCTGTGTAAGCTCCTTAGCACGGTCGTTACGGAAGTTGATGAAGATAACAACGTCACCCTCCTCGATATTACCGTTTACGTTAGCGTTGCTGATAGCCTTGATGAACTCGTCAGTTACACCCTCGTCATAGCTCTCCTGCATAGCCTTAACCATGTCAGTTGCCTTCTTACCTGTACCAGAAACGAGAAGATCGTAAGCCTCCTTAACACGCTCCCAACGCTTGTCACGATCCATTGCATAGAAACGACCGATGATGCTTGCGATAGCTGCGTCGTTAGCCTTACAAACCTCTGAGAGCTGCTCGATGAAACCCTTACCAGAACGTGGGTCTGTGTCACGACCGTCCATGAAGCAGTGAACGAAAGTCTGATCCTTAAGACCATACTCCTTACCTACCTCGATGAGCTTGAAGAGATGATCAAGTGAAGAGTGAACACCACCGTTTGAGGTAAGTCCCATGAGGTGGAGCTTCTTGCCATTCTCCTTAGCGTATGTATAAGCCTCTACTACCTGAGGATTCTTAGCGATAGAACCGTCCTTACAAGCGCGGTTGATCTTAACGAGGTCTTGATATACGATACGACCTGCACCAATGTTAAGGTGACCTACCTCTGAGTTACCCATCTGACCGTCAGGAAGACCTACATCCTCACCTGAAGCCTGAAGCTGTGATACACTGCTAACTGCCTGGAGGTAATCCAAATAAGGAGTTGGGGTGTTGAAGATAACGTCACCCTTACCATGCTTGCCGATTCCCCATCCGTCGAGAATCATCAAAAGAGCTTTCTTTGCCATGATTATTTACTATATATTTAACTATTTACTAATTACTTTTTTTTCGGGGCACAAAATTACTAAAAAACTGCGACATTAACAAACTTCGCGCCTGTTTTCTTGCACTTACTATGTAAGTGTGCGGAAAAATATAAAGTCGTGTTTGCAATTTTAGGGGAAAATGGCAATACTATTACTATGATAACTCACGTTATTCATGAACAAGATATAGTCCTCATTTAACTTTCGCAATTCTGAACTTCAGGAAGTTGAATTCTCATTAAAAACCACATCCCTGAATCAGGGATGAGGTTTTACAAGAAGCATAGAATAAATCGTATTCCCAAATTGGGAATGATGTCAGCTGAAATTTCAGCCCTCATACAGAATCGTTGAAATTCAAGGGGGTGGCATTTTTCCCCCCCAGCGTATAGGGGTATCGATAGTAACGAGCCCCCTCCCTATTTTACCTAACAGTTATATGTTAGGTTCATCAACAAACGGAAAAAAGAGACGGTGTGGGTTGAAACCACAGCGTCAACAAATGAATACGAAACCATCATTTTCAAGATATGTTAGTTTTCCCCAAAAACTGGAGGCTCTGAAAGTATCATATAAAAAACTACCGTCATTAACGTCATTAGTCATTAAGCATTTCCTGTTTTGGGGGGAGGGGGAAACATGCCAGTATAGAATATATAATAATAATTATATATTACTATACTGAGGAAAAAATCCCCGTTTTTCTCTTCTTAATGACGAAAATGACTAATGACTAATGACGGGGCATAAAGGAACATGCGGAACTCCCTCCGAAAATATTCACCTAACAATCAACACTTTACAAGCACAAGAGCTATTTTCTTCAAAACTATCATATAATTTTCCTTGTTTCTTTGCTGTAACAGGAGAAATTGTTGTAACTTTGCACTCGTCAAACCGAAGGACGTGCGCCAGCCTTTGGGCTGACACGCACTTTTTGACTTCGTGCGAGGTGCTGCGCACGTTGTCAACCAGAAACAATAGCTCCCGCCCCTCCAAAGTAAGTCCGTTGTGATACCGTTATGATACCGTTATAAGTCCGTTATAAATCCGTTCCAAATCCCATCCCTACAAGCTATGATGCAACCCCACTTAATCAAATTCAATCTCCAGCTGCGTATCTACCACTCCCTTGAAAGTAAGTCTGTGATAAGGAGAAGGCCCCACCTCCCGAATAGCAGCATAATGAGCCTTGGTAGGATATCCTTTATTCTTCTTCCACTGATAGGCTGGGTATTCTGCATCTATCTTGTTCATATAGTCATCCCTATATGTTTTTGCAAGAATTGAAGCAGCTGCAATAGCAAGGTATTTGCCATCACCTTTCACTATCGTGGTGTGAGGAGTTGGATTACCTTCCTTTCTTTCAAAAGAAGAGAGATTAGCATTGTTTCCTATTGGTTCACGATATGGTTTGAACTTATTGCCATCCACTATTATAGCCTCTGGTCTCACCTTCAACTGATCGAGTGCCCTGTGCATGGCAAGGATAGAGGCATTAAGGATGTTAATCTTATCAATTTCGGCTGCTGTGACTATGCCCACCGCCCATGCAACGGCATCACGCTCTATCTGTTCACGAAGCTGATAGCGTTTCTTCTCCGTGAGTTGCTTAGAGTCGTTAAGCATATCATTTTTGTAATCATCAGGCAATATCACAGCTGCAGCAAAAACCGAGCCTGCAAGGCATCCTCTACCCGCTTCGTCGCATCCAGCCTCTATTTTTCCCTCGTAAAAGTGATTTTTTAGCATATTATGTGAAAATTTTTCGGCAAAGATAACAATATTTTCAGAAAAAACAGTATCTTTGCCATCAAATAATAACTAATTACCTTTATAACAATGAAAAGATACATCGTAGTACTTGCGCTTATCTCTATATCAATATTATCTTTTGCACAGGAAATAGAAGAAATCAAGACCGTTACGCTTCATGCCTCTAATATGGAAGTAAAGATAATGAACTATGGAGCACGCATACAGCAACTTAAATTCAGAAATACCGACCTTGCCCTTGGATTTGATAGTCTTGAACAATATACAAAGGAAAGGCAGAACTTTGGTGCAGTAATTGGAAGATATATAGGTAGAATAACTGGAGGTTTCCTAAAAATAGACAACCACGAATATATGCTCCAGATTAGGCATCACGGAGATTGTGCTCATGGTGGTTCTCCTAATTTCGCTGAACGTTACTGGGATATCATTTCGCATAACGACACAACCGTCACTATGCGATACATATCTCCTGACGGAGAAAATGGCTTCCCTGGTGAACTTACACTCGATGTGACTTATAGCCTGACGCAAAATCAGGATCTCCGCATCGACTATAAGGCTACTACCACCAAACCTACCGTAATAAATATCGCCAATCACAACTTCTTCAATCTAACTGGTGATCATGCCTCTAATATTCTTGAGGAAGAGCTTACTATTAATTCTGATAGTATCGCACTATATGACATGAGTAAACGAGTAACGGGCAAAATGGGTGCTGTTGCTGGCACACCATTCGACTTTCGTACCCCTCATCTCATTGGCGAGAGAATCAACGAGCCAAACACTCAGTTGCACATCACCAATGGTTATGACCATTGCTATAAACTGAACACGAAAGGCAACCTCTCAAAACTTGCGGCTCGTCTTGTGGATAACCATACGGATATCACGATTGAAGTTTACACCACCGAGCCTGCACTTCAGATCTACACGGCTAATGGTCACAAGGGTAAGATGATAGGCAAGGGTGGCAAGCCTCATAACTATCGAAATGCCGTCTGCTTTGAGACTATGCATTTCCCAGACTCTCCAAATAATCCTCAATGGCCGTCAACAGTTCTGAGGCCAGACGAGACATTCCACAGCACCACCCTTTTCCATTTCAACTAAACGTAGGAACAGGGGTGTTGAGTAAATAACGGAATTTGATGAAAAATGGAAACGGATTTATCTGATTTATCTGAAATAAATCGTGCAAATATTAACACGCCAGCTATCAGAAAAATCAGATAAATCCGTTTCCCTTATTCTTTTATACTATCCCCAAATTAGCTCATCAATTTCGAGAAATTAATTTGGGGAATGAGGGCTGAAAGCCATTAATCAATAATGAGTTCATAAAGGTTGAACTTTCCCTTACGCCATACGGCCTCACCACGTTTCTTGTATCCTAAGTTCTCGTAGAGTGCGAGGGCATAAGGATTCTCCGTGAAAGCATCGAGACGCACAGCCTTGATACCATATTCTTTGCACTCGTGATGAATATGCAGCATCGTCTCTCTTGCAATATGCTGATGCTGAAACTCAGGAGCCACGCAAAGACGATGCACCACAATATAGTTAATGCCACCTTCCCATGCTGCATTCTGATACTGACTGTCAGACTCCTTATTAATAGTATAGGCTACACAGATTCGGGAATCCTTCAGCCCTACATACATCTCCTGAGTTTCTATATCCTTACGGATATCATCTGCCGTAGGATATATTTCATCCCATTGCATAATGCCATCGACAATCACAGCATCAATGGCAGAACGATACATACCGACGATTTTCTCGAAATCATCGGTCGTTGCTAACCTGTAATTCATAATCTCAAAGTGTTTCTTCTGCAAATTTCCAGATAATTATTCCTGCTGTCGTAGAGACATTAAGCGAATGCTTTGTGCCAAACTGTGGGATTTCAAGACATCCGTCACATTCATCAATAACCTCTTGATGAACTCCCTTAACCTCATTTCCAAGAACAACGGCTGAAGGCTGATTGTCTATGGCATAGTTCTGAAGCATAGTAGAACCGTGACATTGCTCTACGGCAAGCAACTTATATCCCCTCGCCTTCAGTTCCCTAACAGCCTCAAGAGCATTGGCGAAATATTTCCACTCTACGCTCTCCTCTGCCCCAAGGGCGGTCTTATGAATCTCTTGTTGAGCCTTGAGAGTTCCGTCAGGCGTTGCAGTAATGCCACAAAGGTATATTGCCTCTACACGAAATGCATCAGCAGTTCTGAAGACGCTTCCCACATTATACAGAGAGCGCACATCATCAAGAACCACCACAAGCGGCATCTTCTTCGCCTCATGAAATTCCTCCACGGAGAGGCGATTCATCTCTGTAGTCCTTAACTTTTCCATTAGAACATCTTACTTACACGTTCTATGCCTGCAACAAGGGTATCTACCTCCTCCTTAGTATTATATAGGGCAAAGGATGCACGAACTGTACCCTGAATGCCTAACCTGTGCATAAGAGGCTCAGCACAATGATGTCCTGTGCGAACTGCAATACCAAGACGGTCAAGGAGAGTTCCCATGTCAAGGTGGTGAATATCACCAACAAGGAAACTGATAACAGCATCCTTTTCCGGAGCCGTACCGAAGATCCGCATATTCTCAATAGCCTGCATCTTCTCCATAGCATACTTGGTTAGTTCCTGCTCATGGGCAGTAATATTGTCAATACCAAGGTCGAGCATATAGTCAATGGCACGTGCCAAACCATGTGTAGCTACATAGTCAGGTGTTCCAGCCTCGAACTTGAAAGGAAGGTCTGCGTATGTTGTCTTCTCGAAGGTCACGGTACCGATCATCTCACCACCACCCTGATATGGAGGCATCTTCTCAAGCCATTTCTCCTTACCATAGAGTACACCTATACCCGTAGGACCATACATCTTATGTCCTGAGAATGCGAAGAAATCACAGTCCATATCCTGAACGTCAATTGCAATATGGGGAGCACTCTGAGCACCATCCACAAGCACAGGAATATCACGTTCATGCGCCTTACGGATTATCTCCTTAACTGGATTCACAGTACCGAGCACATTACTAACATGAGCCACGCTCACGAGTTTTGTCTTTTCTGAAAGCAAAGCCTCAAAGGCATTCATGTCAAGCACACCCTCATCGCTCATTGGGATGACACGAAGCACAATACCTTTCTTCAAAGCCTGCAACTGCCAAGGTACGATATTGGAGTGATGCTCCATTGTTGAGATCACGACCTCATCCCCTTCTTTCAGAAATCCATCACAGAAAGAGCTTGCCACAAGGTTCATTGACTCTGTGGTTCCGCGTGTGAAGATAATCTCAGAAGTCTTCCCTGCATTTATGAACTGGCGCACTTTCTCACGGGCAGCCTCATGAAGATCGGTTGCCTGCTGAGAGAGATAATGTACTCCACGATGTACATTCGCATTCACGTTGAGATACTCCTCACGCATAGCGTCGAGCACACAGAGAGGCTTTTGGGTAGTTGCACCGTTATCCAGATACACAAGAGGCCTACCATAGACCTCACGAGAGAGAATCGGGAAATCTTCCCTTACCTTATTTATATCGTATTTTGCCATTTGTCTAATTTTAGGATGCAAAGATACGAAATAATACTGAGGAAACAAAGCATTTTGGGATGATTAACGCATACAATCCCATAAATATGGTATTTGTCCGAGTCATAACAAACAAATCAATACTCACATTTATACAGAAAAAACAAGGAGGATGTGCATAGGCACATCCTCCACATATTAATTCTTATAATATAGATTACATTTCGTGATCGAGAGAGTCATTGAAATCCTTTGGCTCGTGAGCCTCATGATTCTCATTACGACGCTCACCACGCTCTGGACGTGGACGACGCTCGCCACGCTCTGGACGAGGACGACGCTCACCACGCTCTGGACGTGGACGACGCTCACGCTCAACATAGTCAGCAGGCTTCTCTACGAGAACACGATGAGAGAGCTTGTACTTGCCAGTCTTAGGGTCGATTTCGAGGAGCTTAACGGTAATCTTGTCACCCTCCTTGATACCAGCCTCTTCAACTGTCTCAAGACGCTTCCAGTCAATCTCTGAGATATGGAGCAGACCGTCCTTGCCTGGGAGAATCTCAACGAAACATCCGTAAGGCATGATAGAACGAACTGTACCCTCGTAAACCTCACCAACCTCTGGAATAGCAACGATACCCTTGATCTTAGAGAGAGCAGCATCGATAGACTCCTTGTTTGGAGCAGAAACCTGTACCTTACCTACGCCATCAACCTCGTCGATAGTGATAGTAGCACCTGTCTCCTCCTGCATCTGCTGGATAATCTTACCACCAGGACCGATAACAGCACCGATGAACTCCTTAGGAATCTCAATCTCAACGATACGTGGAACCTGTGGCTTAAGTTCCTTACGTGGCTCAGCGATTGTGTTGGTGATACATCCGAGGATGTGCTCACGACCAGCCTTTGCCTGTGCAAGAGCCTTCTCAAGAATCTCGTATGACAGACCGTCACACTTGATATCCATCTGAGTAGCTGTAAGACCGTCCTTTGTACCAGTTGTCTTGAAGTCCATATCGCCAAGGTGATCCTCATCACCAAGGATATCAGAAAGAACTGCGTACTTATCCTCACCTGGGTTCTTGATAAGACCCATTGCGATACCAGAAACTGGCTTCTTCATTGGAACACCTGCATCCATAAGAGCAAGAGTACCGGCACATACTGTAGCCATTGAAGAAGAACCGTTTGACTCAAGAATCTGAGATACTACACGAACTGTGTAAGGGAAATCCTCTGGAATCTGACCCTTCAGACCACGCCATGCGAGGTGACCGTGACCAATCTCACGACGGCCTACACCGCGCTGAGCCTTAGCCTCACCAGTACAGAATGGAGGGAAGTTATAGTGGAGAAGGAACTTCATGTAGTACTTCTCAAGTGCACCGTCAACCATCTTCTCGTCGAGCTTTGTACCGAGAGTACAAGTCGTGAGAGACTGTGTCTCACCACGAGTGAAGATAGAAGAGCCGTGAGGCATTGGAAGTGGAGAAACCTCGCACCAGATAGGACGGATCTCGTCAGTCTTACGACCATCAAGACGAACACCCTCATCAAGGATACAACGACGCATAGCGTCCTTCTCTACATCGTGATAGTATTTGTCAGCGAGAGTATTCTTCTCCTCAAGCTCATCCTCTGTGAGGTCTGTGTGAGCAGCAGCATACTTCTCCTTGAACTCTGTGATGATAGCCTCGAAAGCCTCTGCACGAGCGTGCTTCTCGAGAGCCTGCTTAACAACGTCGTAAGCCTTCTGGTAGCACTCGGTTCTAACCTGCTCCTTAAGCTCATCGTCGTTAACCTCGTGGCAGTACTCACGCTTCTTGTCAGTACCAAGTTCCTTCATAAGCTCGTTCTGGAGCTCACACATAGGCTTGATAGCAGCGTGTGCAGCCTTGAGGGCATTGAGAAGGTCAGCCTCCTGAACCTCCTTCATCTCACCCTCAACCATCATGATGTTATCAGCAGTAGCACCTACCATAAGGTCCATATCCGCTTCCTTCATCTGTTCGAAGGTTGGGTTGATAACAAACTCGCCATTGATGCGAGCAACACGTACCTCAGAGATTGGGCACTCAAATGGAATATCTGAACATGCCAGTGCACATGAAGCAGCGAAACCTGCAAGTGCATCAGGCTGATCTACGCCGTCAGCAGAGAAGAGGAGAACATTAACATAAACCTCTGCGTGGAAATCGCTTGGGAACAGTGGACGAAGTGCGCGGTCAACAAGACGGCATGTGAGGATTTCCTCATCACTTGCCTTGCCCTCACGCTTTGTGAAGCCACCAGGGAAACGACCTGCAGCAGCGTACTGCTCGCGATACTCAACCTGCAGTGGCATGAAATCTGTTCCAGGAACTGCATCTTTTGCTGCGCAAACAGTGGCGAGGAGCACTGTGTTACCCATCTTCAGGGTACATGAACCATCAGCCTGCTTTGCGAGCTTACCGGTCTCAATGGTGATCTGACGACCATCAGGAAGAGAGACTGTCTTTGTAATTACGTTCATCGTAATGAAAAAAAATTTTTTATTGTCTTAATTATACATCACAAGTACGGACATTTTCCGTACTCAAAAATAAATCCGTGCAAATTTACACAAAAAATACGATATAAACAAATTTTCCGCCATTTATTTTCCATTTTAACGTAATAAGCGTAAGAACCTTCTCTTTTTTGAACACGGAATTCACGAAACCAACTAAACTTCCGTTTCTTTTGTGTTTTCTGTGTTCGTAGAAAAAAAACAAAAGGAAGGCATACGAGATGCCCTCCTAATATACTTATGTTTATTTCATTAATATCTTTTTTCCATTAATAATATTCACACCTTTCTTGGTGTTATTAAGTCTCTGACCTGATATAGAGAACACTTTATCTGATGAAATTGTTGATGTATTTTCAACAACATTGATTCCTGTAGTTGCATCTTCTACGATAAATAAGTTCCGCCATACATTAGCAGCTTCGTATTTAGCCTTGCAACCAGGAAGCACATGAAGCGTACAATTGCTTAAAAACATATTGTAGTCCATTTTTTGTGGAGTTGTGGCAAGATTAGTGACAGAGGTTAGATAACAATTTTCGAAAGCGTACTCTCCAATACTCGTCACAGAGTTGGGGATTGTGATAGAGGTGAGGCCTGAGCAACCACAGAAAGCACCAACGCCAATACTCGTCACAGAGTTAGGGATAACGGTTTTCTTGCATCCTGCAATCAAAGCATTAGATTCCTTTTCTATGATGGCATTACAGTTGTTTCTGCTATCATACTTTTTATTTCCTTGTTCTACTATTATGGAGGTGAGACCTGAGCAAAAAATTAAAGGACCATCTCCAATACTCGCCACAGAGTTAGGGATTGTGATTGAGGTGAGACCTGAGCAAGAATCGAAAGCGTACTCTCCAATACTCGTCACAGAGTTGGGGATTGTGATAGAGGCGAGGCCTGAGCAACCACAGAAAGCACCAACACCAATACCCGTCACTGAGTTAGGGATAACGGTTTTATTGCATCCTGCAATCAAAGCATTAGATTCCTTTTCAATGATGGCATTACAGTTGTCCCTGCTATCATACTTTTCATTTCCTTGTTCTACTATTATGGAGGTGAGACCTGAACAAAAAGCGAAAGCATAATCTCCAATACCCGTCACAGAGTTAGGAATTGTGATAGAGGTAAGATTTGAGCAATCACGGAAAGCATAATCTCCAATACTCGTCACAGAGTTAGGGATAGTTATGGAGGTGAGACCTGAGCAAAAAGCGAAAGCATAATCTCCAATACCCGTCACAGAGTTAGGAATTGTGATAGAGGTAAGATTTGAGCAATCACGGAAAGCATAATCTCCAATACTCGTCACAGAGTTAGGGATAGTTATGGAGGTGAGACCTGAACAACCATAGAAAGCATCATCTCCAATACTCGTCACAGAATTAGGGATAGTGACAGAGGTGAGACCTGAGCAATCACAGAAAGCCCCCTTTCCAATACCCGTCACAGAGTTAGGGATAGTTATTGAGGTGAGATCTGAGCAACCATAGAAAGCCCAACTTCCAATACTCGTCACAGAGTTAGGAATAACGGTTTTCTTGCATCCTGCAATCAAAGCATTAGATTCCTTTTCTATGATGGCATTACAGTTGTTTCTGCTATCATACTTTTTATTTCCTTGTTCTACTATTATGGAGGTGAGACCTGAGCAATAAGCTAAAGTACAATCTTCAATACTCGCCACTGAGTTAGGGATTGTGATAGAGGTGAGACCTGAGCAACCAAAGAAAGCATAATCTCCGATGCTCGTCACAGAGTTGGGAATTGAAATTGACGTGAGATTTTTACATTCGTTGAAAGCCCTAACTCCAATATTCGTCACACCATCTTCGATTATAACCTTCTCGATCATGTCAAGTTCACTACACCAAGGAATTTGATAGAGATTTTCATAATCAGGCATATCCGTTCCTGATATGGTCAATGTACCATCATAATAAGAAAAAGTCCATTCTATCTCCGCATGAATTGCAGAGGATGAGAAAAGGGTGAAGAATAGAAGAAGTAAATACTTTCTCATATATATTTATAGTTTAGGAGTTTACCAGATTTAATTGTCGTTTACACAATATTTGAATGCAAAAATACACCAAATCTCTGATACCTCCAAATTTTAACGCAAAAATTAGTTTTTCCTCTCAAAATAATCTAACGCAAAGGCGCGAAGGCGCAAAGAAAGAAAACTCAGCGTCTCTGCGTCTCAGCGTTTGAAAATCATTCTTGCCAACGTTCTCCCTTCGCTTTTCCTCCGATGATAATACCATCATAATACCATTATAATACCATAATAATACCATTATATTACCATTAACAATGGTATTTTAATGGTAAATTAATGGTAATTAAATGGTATTTTAATGGTAATTACTTCCGACAAAGAGCGGAGTTTCAGAGAAATCAGAAACATCCGTTTCTCTAATTAAAGATAACATTTGAATATGTGAGACATATTCTATTAGTCCTGAGCATCGAAGATATTACGCCTTAACATCCTGCAATTCAACATTATAGAAAACTGACATTTGTCTGACATTAACTTTTCAGGGTAATGTCAGGCTCCATTTTTTGATACCAGGGAACATATACTTACCTTTGCAAGCAAATTGGTGGTAGGTGGTGGGTGATGGTGTATAGTAATTTCACGAATATTACAAACCATCAACACCTAACACCCACACCCATATACGAGAAATTATGAAACATTACAAAATCATCAACAACGTGACTGGCTGGATAGTATTCCTTATTGCAGCCTACACCTATTGCTCAACTATTGAGCCGACAGCAAGTTTCTGGGATTGTCCAGAGTTTATTTCTTCCGCTTACCTTCTGGAGATTGGTCATCCACCGGGTGCTCCTTTCTTCATGCTCGTGGGTAATCTGTTCTCGCAATTTGCAAGCGACACCACACAGGTGGCAAAGATGATAAACATCATGAATGCCTTGCTAAGTGCCGGGTGTATCCTCTTCCTGTTCTGGAGCATCACGCATCTGGCAAGGAAGATTTTAGAAAACCGAACTACAGCCCCTCACCCGTCACTATGTGACGCCCCATCCCCAAGGGGCGAGGGAAAAGTTAGTAATGTACCCTCAAAGGAATCCACACCACGAGAAAAGGTAACTTCCTCCTCGCCCCTTGGGGAGAGGATGCCCGAAGGACTGGTGAGGGGCTTCATAATCATGTGCAGCGGTATTGCCGGCTCATTAATCTACACATGGTCCGACACGTTCTGGTTCTCTGCCGTTGAGGGTGAGGTATATGCGTTCTCCAGTTTCTTCACGGCATTGGCATTCTGGCTAATATTGAAATGGGAAGATGAAGCAGACTCTCCACGCTCTGACAGATGGATAATTCTGATAGCCTATCTCATAGGACTATCAATAGGTGTGCATCTGCTTAACCTTCTATGCATACCATCTATCATACTCGTATGCTACTACAAAAAAGCGAAGAAACCTAACGCAAAAGGCACGATACTAATGCTCATCCTCTCGGCTTTGCTAATTGCCGTAGTGCTCTTTGGTATAGTACCAGGCGTGGCAAAGGTTGGCGGTTGGTTTGAACTCCTATTTACAAATGTCCTCGGAATGCCTTTCAACACAGGACTCATAATCTATATCTCGCTATTAGCAATCTCACTTGCCGTTGCTCTATGGCGAGCAAAGAAGCGATGGCTTCACACTTCCCTACTCTGCCTCACCATGATGCTGATAGGCTATGGCTCGTATGCCGTTATCTTCATACGTTCAGCAGCCAATCCGATGATGGACGAGAATTCTCCCGACAATATCTTCGCACTCGGAAACTATCTCGGACGTGAACAGTATGGTGACAAGCCTTTGCTATATGGACAAACTTATTGCTCAGAACCAGAAATAACCGTTGACGAAAAAGGAAAGCTAATGTATGCCACTACAGAAAAAGGGGCAATTTACAGACCTAACAGACCCACCCCCATCCCCTCTCTAAAAGGGAGGGGAGTAGATAGTATTAATTCCTTAACAAATACATCAGCAGACAAGCCCACAACGAACAAAAGTAACTATTCCCCTCCCTTTATGGGAGGGGCAGAGGGGAGGGTCTGCAAATATATCAAAATAGGCTCTCGAATAGAGCTGAAATACCCGTCAAACCAATGTATGTTCTTCCCTCGAATACATAGCAACAGACATGCGGCACTATACGAGGAATGGCTTGGCGAGACTCACAAACACCCTGTTGAATATAACGTTCCTGGGCAGTATATCCCTCAGACAATAGAGATTCCCAGCATGGGCGACAACCTCAGGTTCTTCTTTAACTATCAGCTAAATTTCATGTACTGGAGATACTTCCTATGGAACTTTGCAGGTCGTCAGAATGATATTCAGGGACAAGGAGAGTCAGAACATGGCAACTGGCTTTCAGGATTCTCTTGGCTCGACAACCTCCGTCTTGGCGACCAGAGCCTTCTGCCTTCTGAACTTAAGGAGAACAAGGCCCATAATGTGTTCTATTGTATGCCTCTATTCCTCGGTTTAATCGGCTTAGTATGGCAGTTTTTCCGCGACAAGAAGAGCAGACAGCAGTTCTGGGTTGTATCACTTTTGTTCTTCATGACTGGCATCGCCATAGTGCTTTATGTAAACCAGACTCCTTGTGAGCCTCGTGAACGTGACTATTCATACGTAGGTTCGTTCTATGCCTTTGCAATATGGTGTGGATTAGGGGTAACAGCGATATGGGATATGATATCAAAAAAATACAACTACTCTACAACAGCCCCTCACCTGTCACTATGTGACCCCCTCTCCCCAAGGGGCGAGGGGGAAGTTAGTAGTGAAACCTTAAAGGGAATTTCTTACAAGCGAAAAAAGGTAACTTTTTCCTCGCCCCTTGGGGAGAGGATGCCCACAGGGCAGGTGAGGGGCCTTGGAAAGGGGTTGCTACTTGTTTTCATCTTAGTTATAACTTTCCTTATTCCCATCCAAATGGTAAGCCAGACATGGGATGACCACGACCGCAGCAATAGGTATATGTGTAGGGATTGCGGACAGAACTATCTCGAAACTACCGACCATAACGCTATCTTGTTTACCAATGGCGACAACGAGACATTCCCTCTTTGGTATAATCAGGACACCGAGGGTAAGCGGACGGATGTGAGGGTTTGCAACCTTCAGTATCTACAAACTGATTGGTATATCGACCAGATGAAACGACCTGCCTTTTCGGGTAAGGGGATGTCGTCGCCTCTCCCTATCTCTTGGACTCATGATCAGTACATGGAGGGGGTGAACGAATATATTGAAATCAATCCTATCATTTCTGACAACAAAAGATTGCGTGACACGATAGAATACATAATGAAAGAGAATCCAGAACTTGCCCTTCGACTATGGGGTAATGATCCCTTTGAACTGGGTAATGCCATCCGTAAGTTTGTTCTCAAGCAATATGACAATCTGAGTCCAGAGGAAGAGGAATGGGCAAAGAGCCTACCTGTCTGTCTGCCAAGCGATTCGCTACATATCACAGTTGACAAGGATGCTGTGCGCAAGAGTGGCATGAAACTAATTGGTGAGATTCCAGACAGAATGGAGATAAGTCTGAAAGGCAGGAGAAGTATCACAAAGAACTACGCCCTTGTGCTCGAAATGATAGCGCAGTCTAATTTCTCCCGACCTATCTATTTCACTATTGGCTCTGGTCCAGACTCTTACGGCGAACTATACCACTTCTTCATTCAAGAGGGATTAGCATGGCGCGTAACTCCTTTCTATATCAAGGAGAACAAAATGGATCATGGTCTTGTGACTACTATCTGTGATACGGACAAGATGTTCAACAACATGATGGAGAAATACAAGTATGGCAATACTTCTATGCAAGGTATATATATCGACGAAACAACAGGCAGAATGTGTGCCTCACATCGTCGTTGCTTCGCGAAACTTGCTGTTCAGTTGTGCATAGAGCACAAGTACGAAAAGGCATTACAAGTACTTGGACGTAGTGAAAAGGAGATACCTACTTACAATCTTCCTCACTCATACGTCAGCGGTTCACTTGATATGGTCGATGCCTATCAATTATGCGGAAAGACAGAGAAAGCAACCAAAATTTATCAACAATTAGAAAAGACATTTAAGGAATATCAGATATGGAGAAAAGAGAACTAAAGCGAAACTCGCGAATCGTAAATCATATTTTGTATATTGTAAATAACCCTTACATTCTAATAGTCATAGGCCTGCTGTTTATCATAGCAGGTCTGTGGCTCATGTCGGGCGAGAGTACCACGGAAACAGCCTTTAATCCAGACATATTCAGTCCTCGAAGAATAAGGCTTGCTCCTATTGTCTGTCTCTTGGGGTTCATAATAGAAGGCGTGGCGTGTATGAAGAACTGAAAGAGAACAGTTTCTGCAGTTTTCCTTGGAAAATAAGAATAGAAATTACAAGGGGTATATCATATACTATAATGATTCTTTCTTTGTAATATAGATGACGTGTTCTTCTTCATCCGTTGTGGTGGCGAAGAGATAAATGTCACCACCATCCTTGATTTTAAGGCGTTTACGAAGTTGTTCAGGAGAAAGGGGGAAGTTGCGAACAGAAATGTTCGCCCTATCAATTCCTGCAAGAGCGGACTTCAGCTCCTTCTTGTTCATAGTCGTGACACACAGGATGTTAAACACACGACCGGGGAAACCCTCAACATCCGCACCTCCGACAAAAAGATGAGAGTTACGGGCTATCTGCCTAACACCGAAACGGCTTTCTACTTCCGAGAAACACCCGGCTTTCATAACTGAGGCATTAGGTACAAATAGTCTTTCCGCATTCCTTGATTCCGAGACAGGGGTATTAGCCTCACTCAGAGTAAAGACAAACGCCTCGTCATCATTAACACAATGCACCTCAAGAGCACTCTCGTATCTCTCAGAAAGCACAAGCAATAGTTCCTTGCACTCATTCTGGGTTGACACGATATGAACTTCCCTAACGGCATTTCCCGAACCAGAGGCGCGGTTGATATCCTCTACCGTCTGATGCCAATCGAGCATAGGGGATAGCTTTACCATCACAACAGCCGTTCTGTTAAGCAATTCCCCGATGAAACCGAGGATATTGGGGGTACAATCGCCAATAGCATAGGTTCTGTTGCCGTTAGTATCGCGACGGGCAGGATCTATGAAAACCACGATCCCTTGTAGGTCCGTTTCTGGTCCGTTACAGGTCCGTTTCAGGTCCGTTCCCAAGATTGGGAGTTTGAGGGGGCTTTCAAGTTCCTTGCAAATGACATTCGCATGAGGCAAGCCGAGAAGCGGGAAGTTATGCCTTGCAATCTCGCATAGATGCTCCTGACGCTCTACGTAGGTAGCCTCAGTAAAGCCTTGCGCAAGGTATGAGAAATCCACGCCAAAACCGCCAGTAATATCGATGAAATGGGCGTTTCTCGACCGATCACAGTCGAGAATAGAAGAGAGAACCCTATCGAGAACGCGCTTCTTGTATCTTGCTGTTTGCTCGGATGAGCATTGCTCCATAGAGATATGAGGCGGAAAGACGAGGAAATTCCTTTCATCAGCATCCTCACCTTTAACCAAAGCCTTATCAATATTCTCACCAACGGCCTTACCAACATCCTCATTCTGAACCTTGTACCTACCCTCACCCATAGCCGTATTAGCCATCTCGAACCATGAGGGAAGCTTAACCTTTGCCTTCTGTCTGCCAGCAATCTGGTCAAGGGCAAACGACAGGTCAAGTTCCTCCGCTCTCTTTGCCGAAAGTGCGAGTTTCCTTACATCATCATTTGCGTGCTTGCAGATGAAATCGAGAGTAGATTTTGAAATGTTCATTTCAGGATGTATTTCGGGTGAGTAAATTCTTTTCCGCTACAAAAATAATATAAATAGCCGAAAAACGAGAATTATATGCTCATATTTTTTGCCTATTCAAGAAAAATGAGTAACTTTGCCCCTCATGACAGAAGACTTCAACATACACGAAGAACGTGTCTCAAGTTCAGAGAAGGAGTTCGAGAAGGCACTACGCCCGCTGCAATTCGAGGATTTCAGCGGTCAGAAGAGCGTGGTGGAGAATCTGCAGGTCTTTGTGGAAGCTGCAAAGTTCCGTGGAGAGCCTCTCGACCACACCCTACTCCACGGCCCTCCTGGACTTGGAAAGACAACTCTCAGCAATATCATTGCCAACGAACTGGGCGTGGGTTTCAAGCTCACCTCTGGTCCTGTGCTCGATAAGCCGGGCGACCTTGCCGGCATACTCACCTCCCTTGAGACAAACGATGTGCTCTTCATCGACGAGATACACCGTCTATCGCCTGTGGTAGAGGAATATCTATACTCGGCAATGGAGGATTATCGCATTGACATTATGATAGATAAGGGACCGTCAGCACGTTCAATACAGATAGATCTCAATCCGTTCACGCTCATTGGTGCCACTACCCGCAGCGGACTCCTTACAGCTCCTCTGCGTGCTCGTTTCGGCATCAATATGCACCTTGAATATTACGATCCTGATACTCTCTCACGCATCATAAAGCGCTCTGCCCGACTGCTCGGAATGCCTATTGCCGACGAGGCTGCTGACGAGATCTCACGCCGTTCAAGAGGCACGCCTCGTATCGCAAACGGTCTTCTCCGTCGTGTGCGTGACTTTGCCCAGGTTAAAGGTAACGGCAAGATTGACACAAAGATAGCGAAGGTAGCCCTTACCGCCCTCAACATAGATGAATACGGTCTTGACGACATCGACAACAAGATTCTCACGACTATCATCGACAAGTTCCAGGGTGGTCCTGTGGGTATCGGAACTATCGCAACGGCTATTGGCGAGGATGCAGGAACTGTAGAGGATGTATATGAGCCATACCTCATCATGGAGGGTTTCCTGAAAAGGACATCAAGAGGTCGTATGGCGACAGAACTTGCATACAACCATCTCGGCAGGGATATGTATCGCACTAACAGTAACATCATCAGTCCATCATTCTTTGATTAAGGTATGAAGACAGCACTTTTCACCGGCACGTTCAATCCATTCACTATCGGTCATGCTGACATAGTGGAGCGTGCGCTAAAAATATTTGATAGGATTGTGATTGGCATTGGCTACAATCCCGATAAAGGCTCATTTATGAGCGCAGAGATTGAGGAGCGTGTAGCCAAGATAAGGAAGGTGTATGAGAATGACCCTCGCGTAGTTGTGGAGGCATACTCAGACCTTACCGTTGATCTTGCAGAAAGGCATAACGCCGTGGCTATCGTCAAGGGGGTCCGCTCAATAAAGGACTATGAGTACGAGCGCGATCAGGCAGATTTCAACAAACTGCTCAGCAACGGTTTAGATACTATCCTCTTTTACTCCCGTCCAGAGTTGGCAGCACTCTCGTCAAGCATGGTAAGGACTTTGGAGATGTTCGGGAAAGATGTGAGTCGGTTCATCCCCAAAGGGTAAAGAGTAAAGGGTAAAGTGTAATGTAAAATGATTATACGCAATTACACGACAGGCGGGCTGAAAGCCCAAAAGCACATAGCCCAGGGCATCGCCCTGGGAAAAACAGAGGGATAGCTAACGCCCTGTAAGGGCAAAAGCTCCAATCTGATGTAATGCTTTTGCCCTTACAGGGCGAAATTACCAACCGCCATTTACCTAGGGCGATGCCCTAGGCTATGAGCTTTTGCCCCTTCGGGGCGCTATCGAGCGATTGCTGATAATCATTAATGCAAATCATAAACAATAACACGTTTCGCTCTTCAAACGAAGAAACAAAACAGGTAATTCGTAACTCGTAATTCGTAATTAGTAATTATGATTAGCTATAATTCTGAAAACGTAAAGATGCCGAAGATTCGCAAGCGCGATACTTCCGCATGGATTAAGCAGGTGGCAGCTTCGTATGGCCGTAAGGTTGGCGAGGTTGGCTATTTGTTCGTGGACGACGAGAAGATTCTTGAAGTCAACAACGAGTATCTTGGGCATGACTACTACACGGACATCATAACCTTTGACTATGACGAAGATGATGTGATCAACGGTGATCTCGTGATTAGTCTTGATACTGTGAAAAGTAATGCCGAACTCTTTGGCAAGCCCTACGAAGAGGAGCTTTTCAGAGTGATCATCCACGGAATATTGCACCTCTGCGGCATAAATGACAAAGGGCCGGGTGAGCGAGAAATCATGGAAGCAGCAGAAAATAAGGCTCTTGAAATGGCAAAAAGTGTTAATTTGTTAGCAAAATAACGACTTTTTCATAATTTCCCTGTCAAAATGTTGCACAATTCAGGTTTATTGAGTAATTTTGCTTACAATTTGAGTCAAACAATGACATAAAATAACAAGGAGAACTATATATTACTCAATAATTGAGATGGAAAAGATTGACAAACTTGATAAGAAAATCCTGAGCATTCTTGCCCTTAATGCGCGTATTCCTTTCAAGGACGTAGCAGCAGAATGCGGAGTTTCACGTGCAGCTATCCACCAGCGCGTACAGCACCTTATAGAGGATGGCGTGATAACAGGTAGCGGTTTTGATGTAAACCCAAAGTCACTTGGTTACAGCACTTGTACCTATGTCGGAATCCGACTTGAGCGCGGTTCTATGTACAAGGATGTAGTTAAGCAGCTCCAGAACATCCCTGAGATTGTGGAGTGCCATTTCACTACTGGCCCTTACACTATGCTCGTAAAGCTCTATGTGCGTGACAACGAGCAGCTTATGCACCTTCTCAACAATCAGTTGCAATGTATCCACGGAGTTGTTTCTACAGAGACACTTATCTCTTTGGAGCAGAGCATCAAGCGTGAGATTCCAGTTCGCGCAGAAGAGTAATCGGGGCTCTTCATCCTTATAATCACGAGGTATGAACTACTCATTAGACGATCTTTTAGTTTCTGCCTATGAAAACTTTCCAGAGGCAGAGAGCCGTCCTGTCATTGGCATAACGGCTAACTATTCAGATATTGACGCCACGGTGCGTGACCGCTATTACAAGCAGATCATCAGCGCTGGTGGCGTTCCTGTTATTATACCACCCGTTGCCGACACAGCAATCATTTCCGACACTCTTGATAAGGTGGATGGCATTCTACTGACTGGCGGTGGTGACTATAATCCGCTATGGTGCGGCGAAGAGCCTTCGCCAAAGCTCCATAATATAAATAGGGAACGCGATGCAGCCGAGCTTATACTCACTCGTCTGGCATACAACAAGCAACTTCCCATTTTGGGAATATGCCGAGGCATCCAGACATTGGCTATGGCTCTCGGAGGACACGTTGCGCAAGACATCAGTTCACAAGCAACTATAAAGCATTCACAGGATGCGGACAGAGAAGAAGCTACTCATTCTGTCGCTATAGAAGAAGGAAGCATTCTTTTTTCTGTTTACCACAACCAAACCGGCTCCCTCCCTACGGGGGAGGGCGGGGGGAGAGACCTTCTTTATCACGTCAACTCTTTCCATCATCAAGCTGTCGATAATCCGGGAGCTCTCTTCCGTGCCACAGCACATTCAAAGGATGGAATCATAGAGGCCATTGAGAGCACGGAATACAAGAACGTAATGGGGGTGCAATGGCATCCAGAATGGCTTGGCAAGGACGGACTTCCTCTGTTCAAGTGGCTTGTTGATTCTGCAAAGGAATACAAGGATGTGGGTGAATTACATTCGCGTGTCCTTACTCTCGATACTCATTGTGACACCCCGATGTTCTTCCACGAGGGCGTTGACTTCACAAAGCGAGACAATCACATTCTCGTTGACCTTCACAAGATGACGGATGGTCGTCAGGATGCAACTATCATGGTAGCTTATCTTCCACAGCCAAAAGAAGGACAGGAGTTCTACGAGAACATAAAGCTACCGGACAATTGTACACTTGACCGTAAGATGTCTCCGGCAACATATACCGACTATATCTTTGACCATATAGAAGAAACGGTTGCCCGAGTACCTAACTATCTTGGTATTGCCAGAACGCCTACCGAACTCTATACCAATAAGCAACTGGGCAAGAAGAGCATAATGCTCGGAATAGAGAATGGTCTTGCCATTGAGCATAGTCTTGACAAGCTAAGGCATTTCGCTGATCGTGGAATAGTTTATATGACACTTTGCCATAACGGCGATAATGATATCTGCGACTCTGCCCGTGGTTGTAACACGCACAACGGCGTTTCTGAGTTCGGCGAACAGGTGATCAAGGAGATGAACCGCCTTGGCATCATGGTGGATATGAGTCATGCAGGCGAGAAAAGTTTCTATGATGCTCTTGAAATCAGCGAGAAGCCTATTGTCTGCTCTCATTCAAACTCCCGCATTCTCTGTGATCATCCACGCAACCTTACAGATGACCAGTTAAGAGCAATAGCAGCAAAGGGCGGTATCGTGCATACAACATTCTATCACGGTTTCTTGCAAAAGACAGGTGAGGCAGATATCCTTGACGGCATAAAGCATCTTGAACATGCCATAGAGATCATGGGCATTGATCATGTTGGTATCGGCACAGATTTCGATGGTGATGGTGGTGTACGTGGAATGCGTGATGCGTCAGATATTCAGCAGTTCACCCGTCAGCTTCTTCGCCGTCGCTATTCAGAAAGTGACATTGCCAAGATCTGGGGCGGTAACTGGCTCCGCGTAATGTCAGAAGTTCAAAAAGCAAAATAAAAACTTATATATGAAAAGTAAATACATTTTCCTCAGTTTTCTCTTAGTTGCATCGCTTTTCACTTCCTGCAAAAGCAACAAGCAAGCAACGGAAGAAGTTCTACAGCCTGTAGGTCCTGCTTTCATTGCAGATTCTGCAATGGCTTATTGTCAGGCACAATGCGACTTCGGTCCACGAACAATGAATAGTAAGGCGCATGACCTCTGCGAGGAATGGATAATAAATAAGTTCAAGGGATTTGGCTTAGAGGTAGAGACACAGAAAGCTGATCTTACAGGCTGGGATGGCACAAAGCTCCATTCTACCAATATCATAGCTCATTTCAACCCACAGGCACAGCGTCGCATTCTCATTTGCGCTCACTGGGATAGTCGTCCTTGGGCTGATAATGATCCTGACTCACTCAACTGGCACACACCTGTACTTGCAGCAAACGATGGTGCTTCTGGTGTTGGTGTGATGCTTGAACTGGCACGTCTTCTTCAGAATGACACGACACTTGCCATAGGCGTTGACCTTGTATGCTTTGATGCAGAGGATTACGGTACTCCACAATGGGCAGAGAATCGTGAGGACAGCGAAAGCACATGGGCTCTCGGTGCACAATACTGGGCTGACAACCTTCCAGAGAACTACGAACCTCAGTTTGGCATTCTCCTTGATATGGTTGGCGGACAAGGTGCAAAGATCTATCAAGAACAGTTCTCGCTTAGATATGCCACATCTATCGTTGATAAGGTATGGTCTGCTGCACGTCACGCAGGCTTCAGTAGTGTGTTTGCCAATGAAGTAGGTGGAGGTGTAACAGACGACCACGTACCGGTAAACGAGGCTGGAATTCCAACTGTTGATATCATTCCTTTCTATCCAGATTGTAACCAGAGTTCATTCGGTCCTACATGGCATACCGTGAACGATGATATGGAGCATCTTGACATCAACACCCTAAAGGCTGTCGGTCAGACTCTCATTCAGGTCATTTATTCTGAATAATCACTAAAACCTCGATAATCTCATGGAAATACTTAACGCAATAGCACTAACGATGCTGAAGCCTCAGATGTCGCCTCTTCAGTTGATGCAACTATACCAAGAGGCAGGATCTGCTACGGCTATCGTAGAGAATAGGAAGCATATCGAAAACGTCATTCCAGAGGCAACTCCTCATTTGAAGCAGATGCTCTCCGGACTTGACAACGCCCTTGTCCTCGCAGAGCAGGAACTAAAGTTCTGCGAGGCACATTCCATAAAGGCTCTGCATTTCGGCTGTGAGGACTATCCTCAACGCCTCACTCATTGTGAGGATGCTCCGCTCGTTCTGTATTTCTGTGGAAATGGAAATCTCAACCCATCAAAGGTTATTAGCATCATAGGCACTCGTCAATGTACCGCTTATGGGCAGGACATAATCCGCCATTTCATCGAGGATTTGAAGAAGACGAACCCAGACATTCTTGTAATCAGCGGACTTGCATACGGCGTTGACATACAAGCCCACAGGAATGCTTTGACGGTGGGAATGGATACTGTTGGAGTACTTGCCCACGGTCTTGACTCCATCTACCCAAGCATTCATCGCAACACGGCAAAAGAGATGGTAACACACGGAGGATTGTTATCAGAATATCCTCGTGGCACACGACCAGAGAAGCGCAATTTCGTTCAGCGTAACAGAATAGTAGCAGGGATGAGTGATGCAACTATCCTTGTTGAGAGTGCAGCAAAGGGTGGTGGTCTCATCACTTGCGACATTGCCAACAGCTATTCACGCGATGTCTTTGCTTTCCCAGGAGCAGTAAATGCGCCTTATAGTGCAGGATGTAATAATCTTATCCGCAAACAAGGTGCACAACTCATAACCTCCGCAGAAGACTTCATTATAGAAATGGGCTGGGAAAACGACCAGATTCTTGAAAAAGCAAAAAGCGAGGGAATAGAACGACAACTATTCCCCGAACTCTCACCAGACGAGACTCTTATTGTTGAAGCCCTAAAAGAAAGAGATTTGCACGTAAACGAAATCGCTATACGTACAAATCTCCCGATTGCAACGATAAATTCTGCCCTTTTCATGCTTGAGATGAACGGTGTCGTCCTATCAATGGCGGGCGGAAGCTATCATTTATTAAACTAGTTGCATGTTTTAAGGTTTTTAGGTTATTGGTTTTCAGGTCGGAGAAATATTAATCTCTTAATTTCTTCTGACCTCTAACCTTCTAACCACTAACCTCTAAACCATAAAGTTGAGCTTGCAAACTTTATTAATCTATGAGATGGATATAGGTCTCAATAGCATCTCTTATCTCTGAAATCCTTATGAACTCATTGGCACTATGCGAGCGTGATGACTCTCCCGGTCCAAGTTTAAAAGACTCCCAAGGCATAAGTGCCTGATCACTCAACGTAGGTGAGCCAAAAGGCTTTTTACCCATTGCCACACAACGCTTCACAAGTGGATGGTCAAGACTTATCTTTGAAGAACGAAGATGATATGAGCGTGCCTTACAATCGCTCTTTGTATGCTCATCAATGAAACGGAACACTTCCTCATTATCATAGTTCTCATTTGTGCGGACATCAACGATCATCTTGCATTCATCAGGAATGACATTATGCTGAGTACCGCTATTCACAACAGTTAGGTTCATAACCGTTGGACCGAGGAAATCACTCACCTTCTGATACTTATAGTTCCTTATCCAGCACATATCATCAAGAGCCTCATAGATAGCATTGATACCCTCTCCACGAGCAGCATGACCAGATTTTCCATGAGCAGTCATGTCAATCACCATAAGTCCTTTCTCTGCCACGGCAGGTTGCATTCCTGTTGGTTCTCCAACAATGGCAACATCTATCTTAGGCAACTTATCAATAACGCTTCTGATACCATTAATTCCACTTACCTCTTCCTCACAAGAAGCAAGATATACAAGGTTGTAGGGCAATGGCTTCTTGCTGCTCACAAGTTCCCTAAATACCTGAAGAAGAGACACAAGTCCGCCACCACAATCATTACTTCCAAGACCATATAAATTATCATCTTCGATAGTAGGAGCAAAAGGATCACGAGTCCATGAAGCTACAGGCTTAACGGTATCTATATGGGCATTAAGCAAAAGCGTTGGTCGGTTCTCCGACCAATCCTCAGACTTTATCCAAAGATTATTACCAACACGAGTAGGGGTAAATCCGTAAGATTCCATTGCTTCCTGCATGATGTCGGCAGCCTTAGCCTCATCACGACTTACACTTGGTGTTGCTATCAGTTTCTGAAGAAGCGAAACAGCTTCCTGAGTAAGTTCTTCTGTTGTCATAATTTCCAGTTTTGAGAGTGCAAACTTACATAAAATTCTGCACATAATCCAAGATTTTCTCCATTTTTCCACTTCAAACACAAAAAAACACGATTATCATTTTCTTATTTCGACTTAATTTAGTATTTTTGCATTTAGTTAGAATATAAATCACACTGAATTATGCTGACAAAATGCCATCTTTCTCAACTTCCTTATGCACAGGCAAAAAAATACGGTGACAGAACCGTATTCGTTTACCGTGAATTTGGCGGTACAACGTGGAAGGAAATATCATGGAAGGGATTTGCCGAGAAGGTAAAGCGCGTGTCAAACGCTCTCCTCAATCTTGCCGTAAACGTTCAAGAGAACATCGGTGTGTTCTCCCAGAATTCCGTTCAGTACATCTTTACCGACTTTGGAGCATTCGGCATACGTGCCGTAACAATTCCTTTCTATGCAACAAGCAGCGAGGAGCAGATTCAGTATGTCATCAACGATGCCTCTATACGCATTCTCTTCGTAGGTGAGCAGGAACAATACGACAAGGCTCGTCGTGTACAGGCTCTCTGCCCTTCTCTTGAGCGCATCATCATCTATGACCAGTCGGTTATTCGTGCCAACCACGATACAACATCCATTTATTTCTCCGACTTCCTTAAAATGGCAGACGGCTATCCTCGCCAGACGGAAGTTGAGTCTCTTTGGAAACAGGCTAACGAGGAGGATCTTGCGAACATCCTCTACACATCAGGAACCTCTGGTGACAGCAAGGGTGTAATGCTGACTTATAGCCAGTTCCATGCAGCAATCGAGGCAAACGACAAATGTGTGCCAGTTGGCGAGAGTGACCGCGTCATCACCTTCCTTCCTATCACCCATATCTTTGAGCGTGGATGGGATTTCCTGTCACTCTATGAAGGTGCTACGCTTATCATAAACACCAATCCTCGTGAGATTCAGCAGTCTATGCGCGAGACTCACCCAACCTGTATGTCTGCCGTTCCTCGTTTCTGGGAAAAGGTTTATGCAGGTGTTCAAGAGAAGCTTGATAAAATTTCTCCTTTCCAGAAGAAACTCCTTCTCTCTGCCCTTGAAATTGGTGCAAGCTATAACATCGGCTATCTATCAAAAGGCAAGCGACCACCAATCGCTCTTGCCCTCAAATATAAGGTTGCAAACAATACCATCCTTTCACTTGTCCGCAAGGAACTGGGTATTCTCAAACCAAATATCTTCCCAACCGCAGGTGCTACGGTTTCGCCAGAAGTAGAGGTTTTCGTCCATTCCATCGGCATTAAGATGATTGTGGGCTATGGACTTACCGAGAGTCTTGCAACCGTGTCATGTGACCATCGTGACGAGCCTTTCACTATTGGTTCTATAGGTCGTCCTATCGAGGGTATTGACATCAAGATTGGCGAGAACAGCGAGATTCTTCTCAAAGGTCCTACAATCACGAAGGGCTACTACAAGCGAGATAACCTCAACGCAGAGGCTTTCACCGAAGACGGATATTTCCACACAGGTGATGCTGGATATCTGGAGAACGGCGAGCTTTACATCACAGAGCGTATCAAGGATCTCTTCAAGACATCAAACGGTAAATATGTGGCCCCACAGGCAGTAGAGGCTAAGCTTCTCGTGGATAAGTATGTTGAGCAGATTGTGATAATAGCAGACCAGCGCAAGTTCGTTTCTGCGCTTATCGTTCCTGCCTATTCCCTTCTTGAGGAATATGCCCGTGAGCATAACATTCAATTTAATGGACGTGAGGATCTCTGCAAGAACCCAAAGATCATCAAGATGCTCACAGAGCGCATAAACACCCTTCAGCAGGGACTTGCCGGCTATGAGCAGGTTAAGCGATTCACACTTCTCACCAAACCATTTACCATGGAGTCTGGTGAGCTTACAAATACTCTCAAGAGCCGTCGCAACGTCATCTACAAGAATCACGCTGACGTGATTGAGGAAATGTACAAAGAATAGATACTGAAGTCTCGCAAACTCAACTTCATGGGTTAGAAGGTTATGAGGTTATCAGGTCAGCATCATTTATACGCATTCCGACCTAAGAACCTGAAAACCGATAAACCTTAAAACCTGCAATTTGAGTTATACGAAAATTGTAAAAATATGATCACAGCAGACCAATTAAAGGATATTCAAGATCGAGCAGACGCGCTTTACCGCTATCTCGACATAGAAAAGAAGAAAGTTGAATTTGAGGAGGAAGACCTCCGCACTCAAGCTCCTGATTTCTGGGATGACCCAGAGCGTGCTCAGGAACAGATGAAACTCGTCAAGGACATCAAGAAATGGCTTGATGGCTATGAAGAGGTTCGTACAGCTACTGACGAACTCGCTCTCGCTATGGAGTTCTACCGCGATGAAATGGTGACTGAGGAAGAAGTAGATGCGGACTATAAGCGTGCTCTCACGGCTATCGAGGCTCTTGAGCTTCGCAATATGCTTCGCCAGAAAGAGGATCCTATGGCTTGTGTCCTGAAGATTAACGCAGGTGCAGGTGGTACAGAGGCACAGGACTGGGCTTCGATGCTTTGGCGTATGTATATGCGCTGGGCAGAGACCAACGGCTATAAGGTGACTATCAGCGACTTGGAAGAGGCTGACGAGGCAGGAATCAAGTCTGTTACTATGGAGATTGAAGGCGGTGAGTATGCCTACGGATATCTGAAGAGCGAGTCAGGCGTTCATCGTCTTGTCCGCGTAAGTCCTTTCAACGCACAGGGTAAGCGTATGACAAGTTTTGCATCTGTCTTCGTATCTCCACTCATCGATGATACTATCGAGGTATATGTAGATCCAGCCCGCGTAAGCTGGGATACCTTCCGTTCAAGTGGTGCCGGAGGTCAGAATGTCAACAAGGTTGAGACTGGTGTACGTATCCGCTATATGTATCAAGACCCAGACACAGGCGAAGAAGAGGAAATCCTCATTGCCAACACCGAGAGCCGTAAGCAGCAACAGAACCGTGAGAACGCTATGCGACTGCTCAAATCACAGCTCTATGACCGTGCGATGAAGAAGCGTCTTGAGGCTCAGGCAAAGATCGAGGCAGGAAAGAAGAAGATAGAATGGGGTTCCCAGATTCGTTCATACGTGTTCGACGATCGCCGAGTAAAGGATCATCGCACCAACTACCAGACAACCGATGTTGATGGTGTTATGGATGGAAAAATCGACGGTTTCATCAAGGCATACCTGATGGAGTTCCCTGTTGTGGATGAATAATGCTGAAAGTGAAAAGTGAATAGTGAAAAGTAAATAATACTTAATACAGGTGGACACCAGTATAAGTCTTTCGCTATACTTTCTGTTCGGCGATAGCAGTATTAGGTATTATTCACTATTCGTTATTCACTATTCACTTGAAAAAACTAATAACTAAACAATAAAACTATTTTTACTATGAGCAAAGAAAAGAAAATGGCAGGCAACGCAAAGCGTACAGCCTATGCATCAAAGAAAGAACAGGAAGGCAACAAGGTAATTGGATGGATCTTCGGAATCCTCGTTGGTCTTGGAGTTATATTCGCAGTATTCAGTTGCTTTATGATGTAACCTTCTCATGTTAGAGATAGAAAGAAAATTCCTTGTAGCAAAGGACGAGTCTTTCAAGACAATGGCTTCCTCGCACTCACATATCCAACAAGGATATATGGCTTGCCAGGGAGCCACTGTTCGAATAAGATTACGTGACGAGAAGGCATACCTCACCATCAAAGGTCCTTCCCGCAATGGTGGTATGTCAAGATATGAATTTGAGCGCGAGATTCCAAAGGAAGATGCCCTTGAACTACTTAACCTATGCCGTGGTGGAGTGGTTGATAAAACCCGCTGGCTTGTGCCATTCGGCGGACACACCTTCGAGGTTGACGAGTTTCATGGAGCAAACGAAGGCCTTCTCTTTGCAGAAGTAGAACTAAAGGACGAGAATGAGGCATACGAGCGTCCTCCTTTCCTCGGTCCAGAAGTTACAGGCAATCGCCATTTCTATAACTCGCACCTCCTCTCTGATCCATATCCTAACTGGAAACACGAACTCCCAGAGGAGTATCAGTAACAAGTTTGAAAGATGCGCACCTCTGGCGCTTTAACTGACAATAATTACCAATCTGCGCAATCTTTTCAATCATTATTTTTTATCAAGAATTTGAGAATTAGAGATTTTTCTTTTGAATCATTGGAGAATTTGAGAAGAATCGCTTACGCTCCTGCAAATCACACCTATTCCTAATGCTACACAAGTAGCAAAATTCTCTCTTTCGCATTAATTAAATTTTCTCTAATTCTTGATGTTTTTATGGAAAAAGATTGCGTAGATTAGTAATTATTGTCAGTTAAAAGCAACTTGTTGCTTACCATTAAATCGAAACTAACTATTATCAATTCAAACACCGCAAGGTGCGTAATAATCTTTAAATTTTCTGGTCATCGTCGGAAATTTTCTTGAAAGCCTCAGCACCACAAGGTGCGTTTGTAGCAAGTCCGATGTAAGTCCGTTGCAAATCCGTTGTAAGTCCCATTCAGTTCCCATTCTATATATAGGCTTTGGAACGGTTTAGAAGCGGATTAGTAGCGAATGAGAAGCGGACCTGAAGCAAATGAAAAATATTTTTCGCGAGAGTTTTTAAAGAGGGGGGTGCACTTTTGCCTATTTTAGGGGTATAACATACTGGAAGTCAAGAGATAGCAAAGCGTGCACCCCCACCCTTGAAGTGTACCCCAGAAAAGGATTTTTAGGAGGGGGTGCACTCAACGTAAATCACTGATAGTCAGCAGGCAAAGGGATAAAATTAGGCAAAAGTGCACCCCCCTATCTAAAAACTCTCGTATAAAATTTCATTAAAGTGAGAAAAGTTTTGAGGCTACACCGTTACACCTTTGCAGTTTTGAGTCAATTAACACATTGAAGCTTAGACATTTATCTTGGGTGCAACAGTACCGAAACTGTTACACCTTTTGGTGCAACGGTTTTGGTACTGTTGCACCGCATCTAATTCATTGATAATCAGCCCAAATATACACTCATAACAGCAAAGGTGCAACGGTGTAGCCTCAAAACCTCCAGAATTTTATATAGTTTCACCCAGAGATTGCCAAATCAAGAGGTATTACACGCAATTTAATAACGTGACCTAAATGCTTGATTAGAACTGAAATTTTGCGATTTTGCAAAGTCTATTTTGCAGAACAAAAGAAAATACTATATTTTTACAAATTTTTACTCATTTTTATTTGTGTTAAGAAAGAAAATACCTATATTTGCAAAGTCGTAACTATTGCAAGTGGTTAGACTCTACATAATGAAAAAGCGTCATCGATGCTTTGTCTATTGGTCATTTGAAACCTGAGAAATTTCAAAATAAGAAATCAATGACAATGTCAGAAGTGGCTGCTACGGGTATGGTATAACTATATCTCGGGGTGTGTAGTGAGGGTTATTCATCCTCATGCACACTTTCCCCCGAAGATATGTGCAACTATATCAGCGTGGGCAGACTTTCTACTCGTCAATTTCTTAGGGTATTCTCAGGACCTCAAATGACGGACGAGCAGAAATGGATACCCACGTTTTTCGTTATGTGGTAAACCATAATAACTAAACCAATAAACGCCTTAATAGGGTATCAGAAAGGCAATAATGGGCTATTATGAGCATCGTTATTATTATCATCTGCGTTGTTGTTCTTATTTATTTGTTCAACTATCGCTCAAAGATTGACCGAGAAGAAAAGGTCGCATTGCAAACTCCAGGTACAGCAGATAAACTGCGAGATAACTTTTCCGGATTGATAAGTATGCTGTTAGTTAATCCCTCCCATACCATTCTTATGGAAAGGAAATATGACGAATCCATACGTATTGGCAATAATAGCGGTCAAGAATTGTTTATTAGTTTTTCCGCATTGGGTGGACCACTAATAAATGTGGCATGCATTGACCACTCTCAAATACTCAAAGAATGGAAATTTGAGAGAAAACTCAGTGACGATCAAATATTCAACGAGATAAATTACTTTTTCAAATAATAGCTATGGGATCATTTTGGATTTTTGTCATAATCATTGTTGCTGTCATCCTTTATAGCTTTGCCAGAGACTCTTACAAGGAAAACGACCAAATTGTCAAGGAGGGCGGAATAAGGAAGAAATACAAGACTCTTATTGATAACTTCATTGACCCAAATTCAGGAATGATTGTTACCAAGGAAACCAACACATATTGCTGTATAGCAATGCAAAATCATACAGGTCATGTTGCTTTCCACTTTCAACATACATTTAATAAAATCAATATCACATTCGACATGAAGAATATTTTCCTTGGCGAGCATAATTTAAATTGGACTTTTCCGGAAACCATGCCGCAGGAGGATATGATATACCAGATAGAGACTCGCACGAGACAGTATATTGACAATGTGACAAACAAATACCAATAAACATTATGGGATTCTTTTCTAATTTATTCGGACAAGCAAAAGAATTGACGAAATTAGGCAATGCTGTTGCTAACGTAAAAAAAATGTTGGATGCATATGAGGCAGATAATGACCCTTCCTATCTTATTGTGTCTTCGTGGATTTGCAAAGTAGGCGTGATAGATATGATAGTGAAGAATGGCTGGCAACCCAATTACGTCGTGTATGTGCCTATCAATGGCCATCATACAAAAATGTCAATAGGCGAGACACAATTGATGACTATTAATCGTTTGATGAAGAAGGTTTCCAATTATGGTGATGCAGACTTAGAAGAAAAGATAAATGACGTTCTTAAAGGTGGGCCTGCTTTTTATGAAGTCGATTCAAAGCTTCCTCAACGAATAAAGGATATGATTTAGCATCCCCATTTTACTTTGTTGGTGGCATGGAGTTTGCTAAGATGATATTAGATGCTGGATTAGAGGGCATAAGATTATAATGATATTGAGATTATCCGCATTTACCCAATAGCGCCCCAAAGGGGCAATGAGCCAATAGCCCATGGCGATGCCATGGGGAAAATAGAGCCATAGCCTACGCCCTGCAAGGGCAAAAGCCTTAAATTGGAACAATGCTTATGCCCCTTCAGGGCGAATGAATCCCATTGGACATAATACCACAGGGCGATGCCCTGAGCTATGTGCTTTTGGGCTTTCAGCCCGCCTATCGGGCATATGCGGATTCATATAGCAAAATAAAAATTCACGAAGACACAAAGACGCAGAGGATAATAATCTCCGCGTCTTTGTTTCTTTGCGTTAGAAACAAAAAAGATCTTCGGATGATAGGTAGAACTTGGAGATCATACATAAAATCGTCTTTTTCGAACAAAAATTTGGACAAATCGAATATTTTTACTATCTTTGCACGGCGTTTATATAAACATAATAACTTTGTTTATTAAAATTCAACTAAATATAAATCTTTAAAACGTAAAACCGAAATGAAAAAAGTATTACTAATTTTGTTAGCCGTGTTTTCATTTAACGCAGTTAATGCGGAGATTACATGGAGTCTGTCAGATGATGGCACATTGACCATATCAGGAACAGATATGCCTTATTATTATTACAGTAGTGCTCCTTGGAACTCCCAACGAGACAAAATCAAGAAAATCATAATAGAAAATGGAGTTACGAATATTGGAGCTGGGGCTTTCGAAGAATGTAAAAATCTCACATCAGTCACAATCCCTAATTCCGTAACAAGTATTAATTATGATGCTTTCGACGGCTGTTCTGCTCTTACATCAATCACTATACCTAACTCTGTGACTAATATTGGAGGTGGATCTTTCGACGGTTGTTCTGGACTAACTGCAATCATAGTAGAAAAAGGAAATACAATATATGATAGCAGAGATAACTGCAATGCAATAATTGAGACAAATTCAAACAGCTTGATTTTAGGGTGTAAGAATACCGTTATCCCTAACTCTGTGACAAATATTGAAGGTGGCGCTTTCAAAGATTGCTCTGAACTAACAACAATCATTATACCTAATTCTGTGATGAGTATTGGAGGTGGAACTTTCTCTGGTTGCTCCAGACTAACAACAATCACTTTACCTAACTCCGTAACGAGTGTTGGAGAGTCGGTTTTCCGTGATTGTAATAATCTCACAGCAATCACTATACCTAATTCTGTAACAAATATTGGAAGTAGTGCTTTTGCAAGATGCACAAATCTTAAATCAATCAATATCCCAGAGTCTGTGACGACTATTGGATCTGAAGCTTTCCTTGATTGCTCAGGACTAACAGCAATCACTATACCTAACTCTGTAACAGACATTGAAAGTAGGGCTTTTGAAGGATGTTCTAATCTCACAGCGATCACTATACCTGAGTCCGTAAAAAATATTGGATATGGAATTTTCTCTAATTGCTCTAATCTTACATCAATTACTGTAGAAAAAAGAAATTTCTATTATGATAGTAGGAATAATTGTAACGCAATAATAAAGACATATTCAAATACATTAATTGCAACGTGTAAGACTACCGTTATACCTAACTCTGTGACGAGTATTGAAGATGACGCTTTCAGAGCTTGCTCTGGTCTTACATCTATCACTATTCCTAACTCTGTGACAAGTATAGGATTTTATGCTTTCGTTGGTTGCTCTGATCTCAAATCAGTAACTATCCCTAATTCTGTTACATATATTGGATGGGGATCTTTTGCTAATTGCTCAAGTCTCACATCAATCACTATCCCAAACTCTGTGACGTCAATTGACCGAGAGGCCTTCTATGGATGCTCTGGTCTCACATCAATCGAGATCCCAGAGTCTGTTCTTTCTATTCAAGAAATGGCTTTTGCCAATTGCACTGGGCTTACATCAATCACCATCCCAGCTTCCGTATCGGGTTTTCATGATTATGTTTTCGCAGGTTGCACCGGTCTCAAATCTATTACTTGTGCATCAACCACCCCTCCAACTTGTCGGGATTACTGGAGTGGAGAACCTGCCTTATATTGCTTTGATTATGTAAACAAATCAATCCCTGTATATGTCCCTGCTAATAGCATCGATGAATACAAAAATGCTAATATATGGAAAGACTTTACCAATATACAAGCAATTCCTGACACTTATACTCTAACAGATGGTACACCATACGACAACTTTTTACAAGTTGATGGATGTGACATTTCCTATACTCGCACATTCAACAATACCTCTTGGCAGGCTCTCTATATTCCATTCTCTTTGAACTATGCCGATTGGAAGAATGATTTCGAAGTGGCTTATATCAATGGTATTCGCCAGCAGGACACAAATGATGATGGTGTTATTGATAAAACCATAATTGATGTTATAAAGATAAAGGAGGGTTCTCTTATTCCAAATACGCCTTATCTCATAAAGGCAAAGAAAAAGGGAACTAAAACTCTTTCTGCGACAGGTGCAACTCTCTATGGGGCTAAGGTTAATAGCATAGATTGCTCTACTACACTTGCCAAATATACTTTCAAAGGCACATACAACACAATTTCTGCTGCAACCTTGATAGACAACCAATATTATGCTATGGGTGGCGGCTCCCTCATTATGACCGATGGCACAAGTGACCTTAACCCATATCGTTGGTATATGAATATAGAGGCTCGCAGTCCGTTGTATAACGTAAGCAATACTGCAAAGACTATCGTATTTAATGTACTTGACGAAGAAGGTAATACGACTGGCATCAATGAATCACGAATGATGAATGACGAACTACCTAACAACGAATCACCAGTTTACGATTTAAATGGTAGAAAGGTAAATGAGAAGACCTTAAAGCCAGGTATGTATATTAAGAATGGAAAGAAGTTTGTTGTAAAATAAGCTAAAGGAATATGGGAAAGAAATATATAAAGCCAGAACTTCGTCCAAAGGAGTTAAGAAAGCATTTGCTCACGACGGAAAGCGATCTTTATGTCGGAGGCAAAGGCAGATTAGATGCCAAAGAATATTCTACGAATTTCTTCGAAGAAGATGAAGAATAATACAATTTGATTCATAGATAAGTTTTCTGCATCTATGTTTTAGAAAGAGAGCGTCTCGCGATAGACGCTCTCTTTTCCATATACAAAACAGATATCCCAATGTTTTTTAATAAAAACGTAAGAAAAACATATTTGTCACCTATTATAGCCCCTTCTTTTGTTAAAATATCTAAAAATATTTCTATATAATAAGGTGTACGCAATTTTTTGTTTACTTTTGCGCCTCAAAAGAACAAACATAGAAATATTATGCAAGAAAACTTGGTAATTGTGGAGAGCCCGGCTAAGGCTAAGACCATTGAGAAATTCCTTGGCAAGGACTATAAAGTGATGTCCAGTTATGGACACATCCGCGATCTGAAGAAGAAGGAAATAAGCATTGATCTCGACACCCTCATGCCGGTATATGAAATACCTGATGAGAAGAAGCGTGTTGTGAACGATCTCAAGGCTAATGCCAAGAATGCAAAGAAGGTATGGCTGGCATCCGATGAGGACCGCGAAGGAGAGGCTATCTCATGGCACCTTTGCGAAGTACTCGGACTTGACGAGAAGAAGACAAGTCGTATCGTGTTCCATGAGATTACAAAGAATGCTATTCTTGAAGCTATTCAGCATCCACGCCAGTTGGATATGAACCTTACCAACGCACAGCAGGCACGTCGTGTACTGGATCGCCTTGTAGGTTTCAATCTCTCACCAGTACTTTGGCGCAAGGTTAAGCCATCCCTCTCTGCAGGTCGTGTGCAGAGTGTAGCTGTTCGTCTTATAGTAGAGCGTGAGCGCGAGATACAGGCGTTCAAGTCTGAGCCATACTTCCGCATTAATGCAATCTTTGCCGTTAAGGATGCCTCAGGCAATACAAGCGAGATACGTGCTGAGCTTGACAAGCGCTTCACATCACACGAGGATGCCGTTGCTTTCCTTGAGAAATGTCGCAAGGCCAAGTTTACTATCAGTTCTATAAGCAAGAAGCCTCTCAAGCGCACCCCAGCACCTCCTTTCACAACCTCTACCCTTCAACAGGAGGCAGCAAGAAAGCTCGGTTTCACCGTGTCACAGACCATGATGGTTGCCCAGCATCTCTATGAAAACGGTCACATCACATACATGCGTACCGACTCTGTGAACCTCTCACAGCTCTGCATCAACACATCAAAGGAGACTGTAATCAAAATGTACGGCGAAGAATACAGCAAGCCACGCAATTACAGCACTCACACCAAGGGAGCACAGGAAGCCCACGAGGCTATCCGCCCTACATATATGGCTAACACCTCAATCGAGGGTACACTTCAGGAGCGTCGTCTCTATGAACTTATCTGGAAGCGCACAGCAGCTACACAGATGGCTGATGCCCAGATTGAGAAGACAACCGTGAACATCAGCGTTTCTGATACAGACGAACAGTTCATAGCAACTGGCGAGGTTGTGGTCTTTGATGGTTTCCTCAAGGTATATCGCGAGTCTGACGGTGACGATGATAACGACAAGAACAGCGAGGAGGCAGGTTCTATGCCAGCTTCAATGAAGGAAGGTGACACAATCGAGCGAGTACAGATTACATCACTTGAGCGTGCATCAATGGGTCCTATCCGCTATACTGAGGCATCACTCGTTCATAAGCTTGAAGAACTCGGCATTGGTCGTCCTTCTACATACGCCCCTACAATCTCTACCATTCAGCAGCGCGAATACGTTCAGAAGGGCGATAAGAAAGGCGAGGAGCGCGAATATACAATTGATACCCTCAAAGGCAATAGCATCAAGGCTTCAAAGAAGACCGAAATGGTAGGCTCAGAGAAGGGCAAGCTCCTTCCTACTGATATAGGAATCGTGGTAAATGACTTCCTCATGGAGTATTTCCCTGGCATCATGGACTATAACTTCACAGCTAATGTCGAGGAGAAATTTGATAGCATTGCCGAGGGTAAGGAGAACTGGTCAAAGATGCTCAAGGACTTCTACAAAGGCTTTGCACCAGAGGTAGAGAAGACAATCAACTCACGTTCTGAGCACAAGGCTGGTGAGCGCGTTCTCGGTGAAGATCCTAAGAGCCACAAGCCTGTATCTGTAAAAATTGGTCGTTTCGGACCTGTTGTGCAGATTGGTAGTGCAGAAGACGAGGAGAAGCCACGCTTCGCACAACTTCCTAAGGATAAGAGTCTTGAAACAATCACTCTCGAAGAGGCACTTGAACTTTTCCGTCTGCCTCGCACACTTGACGAGTTTGAGGGTGAGACTATCACAATCGGCGCAGGTCGTTTTGGTCCATACGTACAGCACAACCGCAAGTACGTTTCTATCCCTAAGGACATGGATCCTCTCACCATCACCCGTGAACAGGCTATCGAACTTATTGAGAAGAGCCGCGATCAGGAGAAACAGCGTCATGTGAAGACCTTCGAGGAAGATGCAGAACTTGAGGTGATGAATGGTCGCTATGGCCCATACATCTGCTACAAGGGCAAGAACTACCGTATGCCGAAGAACATGCACGAGCGTGCCGCTGAACTTACATACGCAGAGTGTATGGAAATCGTTGAAACGCCGGTAAAAACCAAGAAATGAAGCGAATAATCCTTATCGGCTATATGGGAGCCGGAAAGACTACCGTTGGCAAGCAACTCGCCAAGGATCTCGGTCTCCCTTTCTACGACCTCGACTGGTATATTGAGAGTCGTATGCGCAAGAAGATATCAGAAATCTTCAAAGAGCGCGGTGAGGAAGGTTTCCGCATCATTGAGCGGAATATGCTTCACGAGGTGGCAGAGTTCGAAGATGTAGTCATCAGCTGTGGCGGTGGCACTCCATGCTTCTTCGATAATATGGAGTATATGAATAGTAACTCTGATGTCATCTACCTCAAGGCAACTCCAGAGGTGCTCTACGCTCATTTACAGATGGGTAGATCGGTACGCCCTCTTATTGCCAACAAGACAAAGGACGAACTCCTCGCCTTCATCAAAGAACAGCTTGCATATCGTGAGCAATTCTATCTGAAGGCAAAGCATGTTCTGGACGTAACCCTCATGGAGAGTCCGGAGAAAATATCTATCTCTGTTGAAAAAGCAAAAGAACTAATTGAACAGAAATGAAGAAATGGACGATAGAAGACTCTAAGGAGATCTACAACATCAAAGGTTGGGGTGTTAACTTCTTCGGTGTTAACGAGAAAGGTCATGTGTATGTTACGCCAAAGAAGAATAACGTCCAGGTGGATTTGAAGGAAGTAGTCGATGAACTGGCTGCTGCCCATATCTCCGCACCTCTGCTGCTTCGTTTCCCTGACATCCTCGATACTCGTATCCAGTCAACGGCAGCATGTTTCGAGAAGGCCACCAAGGAGTATAACTTCAAGGGTGACCACTATATCGTGTTCCCTATCAAGGTGAACCAGATGCGACCTGTCGTTGAGGAGATCATCTCGCATGGTGCAAAGTATAACATCGGACTTGAGGCTGGTTCTAAGCCAGAGCTTCATGCCGTTCTTGCGCAGCACATGGATTCTGACTCTATCGTGATCTGTAACGGTCACAAGGACCAGAACTTCATCGAGATGGCTCTGCTTGCCCAGAAGATGGGTAAGCGTCTTTTCCTCGTCATTGAGAAGCTTCCTGAGCTTCGTATCATAGCAGAAACAGCCGCAAAGCTCAACGTGCGTCCTAACCTCGGCATACGTATCAAACTTGCTTCTTCTGGTGCAGGAAAGTGGCAAGAGAGCGGTGGTGATGCCTCAAAGTTCGGTCTTAACTCATCTGAGCTTCTTCTCGCACTTGAGATGCTTGATCAGATGGGACTTCGTGACTGTCTGAAGCTTATCCATTTCCATATCGGTTCACAGATTACCAAGATTCGTCGTATCTCAACAGCTCTTCGTGAGGCTGCCCAGTACTATGTACAGTTGCACCAGATGGGCTTCGGTATTGAGTTCGTGGATTGTGGTGGCGGACTTGGCGTTGACTATGACGGAACACGTTCAAGTAACTCAGAGTCTTCCGTAAACTACTCTATTCAGGAGTATGTAAACGACTGTGTATATACCTTCGTTGATGCAGCCGACAAGAATGATATTCCCCACCCTACCCTTATCTCTGAGGGTGGACGTTCACTTGCAGCACATCATTCTGTTCTTATCCTTGACGTTCTTGAAAGCGTTAGTGCCCCACAGATGCCAGAGGATTTCCAGCCAGGTGAGAATGATCATCAGCTTGTTCACGATCTCACAGAGATCTGGGATAAGCTCTCTATTCGCTCCATGCTTGAGGACTGGCATGATGCAGAGGATATTCGCGAAGAGGCTCTTGATCTCTTCCGTCATGGTATCATCGACCTTAAGACTCGTGCACAGATTGAGTCTCTTTATTGGGCTATAACACATGAGGTTTCAGAACTGGCACATCATCAGAAGCACGTTCCTGATGAGCTTCGCAGTCTTGATAAGCAGATGGCAGATAAGTATTTCTGCAACTTCTCTCTCTTCCAGAGTATGCCAGACTCATGGGGTATTGACCAGCTCTTCCCTATCATGCCTATCCAGCGACTTGACGAACAGCCAACACGCTCGGCACAGATTCAGGATATTACCTGCGATTCTGACGGTAAGGTGGCTACATACGTCAATGGAGGTCAGCAGACAAGCTACATACCATTGCATCCTGTGAAGCATGGCGAGCATTATTATATAGGTGTATTCCTCGTCGGAGCATATCAGGAGATTCTCGGCAATATGCACAATCTCTTCGGAGATACCAATGCCGTTCATATCTCTGTTGATGACAACGGCTATCACATTGACAAGACTATCGATGGCGAGACCGTTGCCGATGTACTTGAATATGTTCAGTACTCACCAAAGAACCTCGTACGTCGTCTTGAGATCTGGGTAGCAAAGTCTGTTAAGGAAGGAAAGATCACGCTCGAAGAGGGTAAGGAATTTATCTCCAACTATAGAGCTGGCCTCTATGGTTACACCTATCTCGAATAACCACCGTTCCCTGCGTTTCTCCGCAAGGCTAAAACAAAGAAAATGAAGAAAATAACAATAGTAAAGGTAGGAGGTGCAGTAGTTGAGGATGCTGCTCAGCTTGATGCACTTCTCGATAACTTCAGCAAGATTGAAGGTCCAAAGATTCTCGTACACGGAGGTGGTCGTCGTGCCACAAAAGTAGCAGCATCTCTTGGTATAGAGAGTGTTATGGTAGGCGGTCGCCGCGTAACCGATGCCCAGATGCTTGAAGTTGTGACAATGGTATATGGCGGTCTTGTAAACAAGAACCTTGTAGCTAAGCTTCAGGCTAATAAGGTCAACGCTATTGGTCTCACAGGCGCAGATATGGACATTATCCGTTCACACAAGCGTCCTTTGAAGAAGATGGAAGTTGACGGCGAAGAGAAGATGGTTGATTTCGGCTATGTAGGCGATGTGGATCGTGCAGACGGCAAGGCACTCGCAAGTCTCATACAGCAGGGCGTAGTACCTGTAATCGCTCCTCTCACGCACGATGGCGAGGGAAATATCCTCAACACTAACGCAGACACTATGGCTTCTGAGACAGCCAAGGCTCTCGCAGCAGAAGGCTATGAGACAACGCTCATCTATTCTTTTGAGAAGAAAGGCGTGCTCAGCAACCCTGATGACGATGATAGCGTCATCCCAACCATCAACCACGCAGATTTCGAGCGTTACAAGGCTGACGGCACAATCTCTGGCGGTATGCTGCCTAAGATTGAGAATGCCCTTGCAGCAGTTGATGCAGGCGTTTCAAGGGTTATCATCACCCTCGCTACAGCCATTGACGGCAATCACGGCACTATCATCAGCAAGTAAAAAAGAAGAGCTTTTTCTGCGTATAGCCACCGTTTTCTGCGCTTCTCCGCAAAATCAAATGCAAAAATAAGTTAAAAACAAAGGGCAAATGTAACTTTTGCCCTTTTATTATAGTCTATCAATCAGAGCACAGATGAAGAATATCAGTTTCAAGACCGACGTACTTCCAATGAAGGACAAGCTCTTCAGGCTTGCCTTCCGCATCACGCTCAACCAACAGGATGCTGAGGATGTTGTGCAGGAGACGCTGATAAAAATCTGGAACCGCCACGATCAATGGGACGAGATAGAATCCCTCGAAGGCTGGGCGTTGACAATAGCGCGAAACATGGCGCTTGATGTTCTTCGTAAGCAAGACATTCACCGCACAGTATCTTTGGACGAACCACTATCCTCTAACACCCATAACCTATCACACACTACTCATACCCCGTATGAGCAGATGATGGAAAAGGAACGTATCGCAATGGTTCGCGACTTGATGAACTCTCTACCCGAGAAACAGCGTACAGCTATGCAGCTACGTGATTTTGAGGATAAGTCGTACAAGGAAATCGCCGCTATCATGCAGATAAGCGAAGACCAAGTGAAGATAAACATCTTCCGAGCACGACAATTCATCAAGAAAAGTTATGATTCACTACAAAACAGTTAAGTTTGATGCGGTCTCTCCGCATTGCTAAAAACAAAGACTATATGGACTATAAATACATCGAACAACTTTTAGAGCGCTACTTCAAGTGCGAGACCTCTCTCGAAGAGGAACGTATCTTGCGCACATTCTTCTCACAGAAGGACGTGCCGGTGACTCTGTTGCCTTATCGCGACTTGTTCATGTATGAGCAGTCTGGCATGGAAGAAGCGCACCTCAGCTCTGATTTCGACGAGCGTATGCTTGCTCTCATCGACGATGAGCCAAAGCATGTTAAGGCACGCACAATAACCATGCAAAGCCGTCTCCGCCCACTCTACAAGGCAGCCGCAGTAGTAGGTATCATCCTCTCTCTCGGACTTGCAGCACAGATGCCATACCAGCGCGAGGCACTTCAGGACGCACAGCAGTTCGCTGCTTCTCACACAAAGGATTCAATCACCATCAACACAGCCAACAGCGTAGCGATGGCAGATTCATCAAAGATTGACTCCACCAAAGCGTCCACATTAGTAAGATAATTTCTAAGCTTTTATCAAATAATTTTCTTGTTTACTAAAACTCAGTTGCGATAGCTTGTGAAAACTAATCCAACTGATTCCAGATAAGTTGAAAGTTGCAGGCTTAAACCTCGGCTTTCAACTTTCTGCTATTTTGCAAAGTATACTTTGCAAAATCAAGCAAAAAGCAAGGAAACTTATAATGATTATCAAGTTTCTACTTGTTAATATGAAAGAATTTTCTTATTTTTGCGAATGACTAATAACTATAATTGACTAATAAACTACTTTAATATGAAAGACGTTAACAATACCCAGCAAGCACAGGCTGAGTCAAAGCGTCTCAGCATCTGGCAAACACAACAATTAGTTCGTGATCAGGTCACGATGAACAGATGGTGCACAAATATGCGCCGCAACAATTTATTCACAAGGTAATATTGATACCTGTAATTTCTATTTCTCGTCTTTATTTCACTATCATTTTTCCTCATTTTTGAGGATAGAAAGCGAAATAAAGGCGAAAATATTTGTGCGTTTGAGAGAATTTATTAATTTTGCAGGCAAAATATGCGCTTAATAGCTAAGACGATATTGATGGTATGTTTGCTCAGTTCCCTTATTGGCTGTGGACAAAAGCAGAAGGAGGCAGTATGCGAATATGGCGTGGTACAAGTAGATTCCGTAACATGCCGCTATCGCTGCGCTATGGGTGAGGGCATTCTTCGACTGGCAACTGTAACAGACTCCACCTACCGCATTGAACACGTCAAGAAGGATAGCGTAATAGATGCATGGCAACTTGATTATCCCGTCTATCGCTTCACCTGTGGCGATGTAACAGGCGACAGCATTCCCGAGGTGCTTGTAGGCACAATAAAAGCCACACGCTATCGTCCAGAGAAAGACAAACGATTATTCATCTTCCATCTCCACAAAGGACAGTTCATCCGACCGCTCTGGCTCGGCTCACGAGTGGGATGTCCACTAATTGATTTCAAGGTAGAGACAGATTCTATGCCAAATCTCGTACATACCTGGGAGCGCAAAGAAAATGGAGATACGATAGAAGTGCTGTATCAATTAAAAGGATTCGGACTAAAATTTATAAAGTACCTAAAAGTATGAAAAAAATACTTCTCTTAGCATCATCCGTATTGCTGATGATGTCCTGCACCGAGGTGCGCAAGGGTTCGCCAGAAGAGGCTATAGAAATGATCAACGTGGAGTTCAATCCACATTCATTCCTTGTTACTGATAGTCTTCTGCCAAAGAAGATAGACCTGAACATGGATATCAGCGACATGACCATGATGGAGCTACGACTGCTCCGTCATTATCCCTATGCCCTCAAAGGTGTGTGGTTCATGGAGGAAGATATCAATATGTTCTTCAGTAAAAAGACAGACTGGTACGAGAAACTATGCTACGACTACTTAGAGAAGCATGACTATAATGCACTCCTCGACTTCAACAAGGCTGGTATTTCCAAGGAAGAAAAAGGTTTCATCATGCGAATTGATGCTCGAATCGCCGAACTGAAGAAACTCCAGATCACAGACATGGACGGTCTGAAGCTCGCCAACCCAGCCATGACGGTGAATATGTTCCAGATAGATGATGTGAACAAACCTTTCCTCAGTCATCTGGCACACCATAATTTCTCCATCATCCCAACAAAGAACGAGCAACTCTTCAACATCTACGAGCAGAATGAGTATAACAGCATGCCGAATTACATCACAACCGATGTCTTCCTTCAGGCATACCACATGTACTTCTCCTATGTGCTGAAATCCTTGGAGAAGCATTGCTTCATACCTCGCATACAAGCCCTGAACAAAGCTATGCATAAGGAGGCTATGAAGATTGCTGAAAGCACAGCGAACGCAGAACTCAAAGATCTGGCAGAGTTCAACGCTGCATACTTCTCCGTAGCCAATGAACTGCTTACAGGCGAGTCATTGGACGTGCCTGGCTCCTACGCATCAACGGTTGAGCAGGAAATCTCTAACATCTTTGCAGAGAAAGCTGCCATGTCACCTATGATGGGGAAGGATATCAAGTTCCAGTACGACCTATTCAAACCTCGTGGTCACTATACCCGCACAGATGAGTCTAAGCGTTATTTTAGAACCATGATGTGGCTCCAAACTGCCACTTTCTGTAGCGAGCAGAAGAAGGCGGTAAAACAGGCTACAATGATGGCATACCTGCTTAACAATATTGACCGTAAAGTGGCAAAGGAGGGACTGGGCGTTTACAAGACTCTCGACTTCCTTATGGGCGAACCTGACAACGTGGCTATTATTGACGTTGCCGACTATCTCACCTCTAAAAAGATATCATCGGTCAATAAGATAACAGATGCCACAACGCTGAAGGATGTCAACACCTTACTCTCTTCTCTCTTCAAGACACGCAATCGCATAACGTCAAAGATTGGAGAGGCTAATTGCGAGAACAAAATGAACTTCATGCCACAGAGATATACGCCTGACGGTTATGTGCTTAGTCGTATGTTCGATGAAAAGCCTAATTCAAAGGTGCCTTTCCCTCGTGGTCTTCATGTCTTCTCTGCCTTTGGCGTAGAAGCAGCCGACAGGGTAAACGAGGACTACTATCAGGATGCCGAGAACTGGAGCGGTTATACCGACGAAATGAAAACTATGAAGGCGAAGATGACAAAGTTCGCTGATTGGGACAAGTCCATGTATAATAAGTGGATGCAATGCCTTGTACAGCTCCAAAACACGAACAAAGACTATCCAGACTACATGAAAACTGAATCATGGAGCAGGAAGAACCTCAATACGGCACTTGCCTCATGGGCAGAGCTTAAACATGATGCCATACTCTATGCCGAGCAGCCTATATGCGCAGAGTGTGGTGGTGGTGGCGAGTTCCCAGAACCTATTCGTATGGGATATGTAGAGCCTAACCTTGTTTTCTGGCAAAAGATGAAGGAAATGCTCGTACTCACCGACAAGCTTCTTACCGACAATGGCTTTATGACCGAGGCACTTAGAAGCCGTACCTCTACCCTCAACGACTATATGGACTTCTGCATCAAGGTGACTAAGAAAGAACTTGCAGGCAAGATGCTCAGCGAGGAAGAATATGGCGAAATCAAGTGCATGGGAAGCTCCCTTGAATGGTTCACGCTGAGTGTTATTGAACCTGATTCTGAACTTGGTAGTTGGGATGAGGTGAAGGGTGCCGATCGTTCTGTGGCTCTTGTAGCAGACGTCTTCACACGCAACATACTTGGCTGTCAGAAATGTGGTATTCTCTCTGAGGCAACGGGTAATGCTGACATCATCTATGTCAACGTGATTATCGATGGTAAGATATTCCTGACGAGAGGCGCAACATTCAGCTATTACGAGTTTGTCAATCCTCTCGACAAGCGCTATACCGACGAAGAATGGCAAGAACGACTGGAGAAAGACGATGTACCAGCACGTCCACTCTGGATGCAGCCTCTCATCCTCAACCAGAAAGTAAAGCATAATGAAGAGGTGTTCTATAGTGCAGGTTGTTAAGAAGTCTGGTGTTAGGTGTTGGGTGATAGGTGTTAGCTTTTTGGTTATTTGCCTTTTTGCAAGTTGCAATCAGCCAACAACCACCACTCAACATCCCACCAACAACCAACACCTAACACCTAACACCCAATTGACAGTATTGTTCACGGGCGATGTACTTCTCGACCGTGGCATACGTCATATAGCAGAGCATAAGGGCATAGAACATCTCTTCGAAGAGGTAACACCCATATTCCGTGAAGCTGATGCAGTAGTAGTGAATCTTGAATGCCCTCTCACTGACACCATATCACCAGTAAACAAGAAGTTTATCTTCCGTGGTGATGCTCATTGGGCAAAGGACTTAAAGAAGGCTGGTATCACACACGCTGCAATGGCAAATAATCATACCAACGATCAAGGCAGACGCGGACTTCAGGCTACCGCCTATAACCTTACATCTGCTGGCATCACCCCATTAGGCTATGGTACTAACTTCAAGGAACAGATAACACCTGTACTGATAGAAAAAGATGGTATAAGCGTGGCTCTGTTCAATGCCACCACACTAACAATAGAGAATTGGTGCAGACTCGATGATAAGCCGGGAATTGCCCAGCCTACCGAGAAAGAATTACTCGATAAAATCACAGATTTTCACCGTAATAATCCCAACACCCATATCGTAGTGGTGCTTCATTGGGGCATAGAATTTCAACCATACCCCAGCATCCGTCAAAGAGCTCTAGCCCATAGACTGTCCGAGGCAGGAGTAGCAGCCGTCGTCGGGCATCATCCCCACATTCTCCAGCCGATAGACACCATAGGGAAAATGCCTGTATATTACAGTATCGGCAACTTTGTCTTCGACCAGAAGAACCCGAAGGCAAGAGAATCAATGATTGCTCGCCTTACCTTCCATAGTGACGGAACAATAAAGTCAGACTCAATATCTGTGAAGATTGAGGGCGGTAGGCCTGTTATTAGAAAGTAGATGGTTTTTAATCCTATGTAGTCTCAAGTCTCAGTCTCAGTTCAAAAAACGGAATCATGTTTTTCTCATTTTTCTTGTTATATATTATATAACTAATTAATAATAAGATATATATAATATATAAGAAGAAATAAGAAGCAAAATGGTATGTTCAATTTTTTGAACTGAGATTTGAGACTGAGACTGTTTGTTTTATCAGCAAGTGATGATAAAAATTCTCTTAAAAGCTGAAATACAATAAAATACGATGTTTTAGCAGTAGTGCTTCCGCTATGCCCAAACCGGGTAAGAGACAGAAATCATCAAAATTTACCTCTATAAGGTGTCGCTTGAGACTCGTAAAATCATCATTCCGATGCATTTTTCGGCATTTTCCTCTCGTTTACAAGGCAAAAAGTAATGTATTGCAAAAACCATTTCCTCGGTCTCAAAGGCAAAATCAACCACTTTTTCGGCTCATTTGGCGTAGAAACGAACCTTTTGAACAGGATTATTGAGACTATTTGTCGCTAATTGTGTGCTCATGATGAGATTGAGATGCAGACACTATCCCTTTGTTATGCCTTCGCTTCAGGTCCGTTACAAGTCCGTTTCAAAACCGTTTCAAGTCCGTTCCTAAGAATGGGAGAAAAATGGGATTTGGTAGGGATTTGCAAGGGAACTGCATAGGACTTGCATGGGGATTAAGGAAACGGATATATCTATTTTCGGGAAACTATGAATGGAGAGGAGTATTTAACTGTAATAGGTATGTCTATTGGTTCGACAGATTTAAGGCACAATGGGGCTATACTGATAGAATATTTAAAACGATATTTCACTTCCTGATTCTTCTCATACAAATAATCACATACTTTCCAACTGTCACACCTTGAATCTTTTATGCCATTGAGGGTATTCGCAGGTATCTCAGCCTTATTGCATGGTAGTATTTCTGCACTATCATCAATTGGAGATTTTTCTATTTTGTATGTTTGATAAATATCTTCAAAGAAACAATACCAACTACAATCTTTGCACATACGTTCTAAAGAAACCATTACATACAACTGCTTGTTACTGCGATTTTTGTAATGGAAAACAATTTCATCACCGACTTTATATTCTGTATTTATTGCATTAATGATTAGGCTGTCAGTTACATTCTGTGCATAGGAAACAACATTTATACAAAAAAAGGAAAAAATGAGAATGAATCGTTTAAAATTATTCATAACAAGATTTCAAATCTTTATAGGTTCCAACTTCAAAGACAAGTCTAAGAGGTTGGAACCTATGTATTTATTTACTTTTTGCTTTCCCTTTTTCTTCTGCAAGCACGAAGTCGAGCTGTTTCTTTTCAAGATTTGCCTTTGCAACCTTGATACGGAGTTCATCTCCAAGCTGATAGGTGTGGTGGCGACGGCGACCGATGAGACAGTAGTTCTTCTCGTCGAACTCGTAGTAGTCATCGTCAAGATCCTCGATGCGTACCATACCTTCACAATGGTTCTCGTCAATCTCGCAATATATGCCGTAACTTGTGATACCAGAGATATGGGCATCAAACTCATATCCGATGTATTGGCTCATAAACTCCACCATCTTATACTTGATAGAGTCGCGCTCAGCATTAGCTGCTATCTGCTCCATCTCACTTGAATGTTCACAAAGTTCCTCGTACTTATCCTTATTGGCAGACTTACCTCCCTGCTCATAGCGTGTGAGAAGGCGATGAACCATTGTATCAGGATAACGACGGATAGGAGAGGTGAAGTGAGTATAGTAGTCGAATGCAAGACCGAAGTGTCCGATGTTATGAACAGAATACTTCGCCTTCATCATAGCACGAAGGGCAACGAGCTGGATGACATTAGACTCCTTCTTGCCCTCAACAGTATCCATGAGCTGATTGAGAGAACGAGCCGTAGCACCCTTTGTGCCTGTGCTCTTCATCTTATATCCGAACTTAGCAACGAATGACTTCAAGGTCTCAAGCTTCTGAGGATCTGGATCATCGTGAACACGATAAGGTAATGTCTTGGCAACTTTGCCCTTTGCCACCTTACCCACACTCTCTGCTACAGTACGATTTGCAATAAGCATGAACTCCTCAATGAGTTTGTTGGCATCCTTTGAACGCTTGAAATAGCAGCGGATAGGCTTACCAGTCTCATCGATGTCAAAACGCATCTCCTCACGATCAAACTTCACAGCACCATTCTTGAATCTCTGCGCACGAAGGAGCTTAGCAAGGCGATCAAGGGTAAGGAGAAGATAGGCATTCTCTCCCTTCAACTCACCTTTTGCCTCTTTTTTCTCGATTTCATCGGCATCAGCCATTGGGAGTTCTGGCAACTCAACGGCAGGATTAGGGTTGAGGTTAGCGTTAAGAATCTCCTGTACCTCCTCGTAGGCATAACGACGATTGCTTCGTATAACAGTATGAACGATACGGTAAGACTTTATCTTTGCCTCGTTGTCAAGATTGAAGATAACTGAATATGCGAGTTTGTCCTCGTCAGGGCGCAGAGAGCAGATATAGTTACAAAGTCGTTCTGGAAGCATAGGGATGGTACGATCTACGAGATAGATACTTGTAGCACGTTCCTTTGCCTCTTTGTCGATTACAGAGCCTTCCGTTACATAGTGGCTAACATCAGCGATGTGAACGCCGACCTCCCATAGTCCATTGTCGAGACGCTGAATACTAAGGGCATCGTCAAAGTCCTTGGCATCATGAGGGTCAATAGTACAGGTGAAGACATCGCGGAAATCCTCACGACGCGCGATTTCATCGGGCGTAATCTCTGCACTAATCTTGTCGGCTGCATCTTCCACAGCCTTTGGATATTTGTATGGAAGACCATATTGAGCAAGGATAGTATTCATCTCAGCATCGTTGTTGCCTTGCTGTCCGAGGACATCGACAACACCTGCCACGATGCTTCTGTGCTCAGCATCTGGCCATTCTATCACCTTTACAACGGCTCTATCACCATCCTTGGCATCCTTCAACTTACGTTTTGGGATGAAGATGCTGACCGTCATTGGATCAGTTGGAACGAGATAGGTAAGTTCACGGTCAGCCTTGATTACGCCGACAAACTGATCCTTTGCTCTCTTGATAATCTCGATAACCTGTGCCTCACGGATATGCTTTGCACGTCGTGCCATCATCGAAACCTTGACACGATCGCCGTTCAAAGCCCACATAGAGTTACGCTCAGCCACGAAGATAGGCTTGTCAGAGCCGTCAGGCAAGAAAGAACACTTACCGTTAAACTTGGTGATGAACGTGCCTTCAAGTACAGAACCGCTCTCGTTGAGCTTGTATGAGTTCTCACTCGCACGAGACAGAAAGTCGTCCCATGTCATTTCTTCAAGCACGTCAATAGCAAGCATCTTCAACGGGTGAGTGTCGAGATGGCATTTGTGGAATATCTCTTTGAATGAATATGCCTTACTTGGATTCTCGCGGAAGAATTCCTCCAGCAGAGCACCCATTTGTTTCTTGTTTAGCCTTTTACCGGCTTTCTTTCCTTTGCCCATATTATTCTTTTGTTTAGGAGTACAAGGAGTAGCAAGGAGTGAAAGGAGTACAAGACGATAGTAAAAATCGACCATAGCCCATAGCAATAAAGACATTTGTCTTGTACTATTTGCACTCCTTGTACTCCTTCGTACTACTTATACTTAGTTAATTATTCTGCAAACATACGAAATAAAATCGAGAATAGGCAATTTTTGAACGTTAATTTTTTATTAATTTGCCAATAGTGCGAATTTTGTGCTATTTTAATTGTAAAATGACAAAGAAAAATATTAACTTTGTGCTCGAAAATAAAAAACGTGCATTAAACTTATAGTTGGCACATGCTATTTTCATCACGGAAAAAATTATAACATTATGAAGATTCTAATCACAGGAGCATCGGGCTTCATTGGCAGTTTTATAGTAGAGGAGGCTTTGAGTCGCGGACTTGAGGTATGGGCTGCTGTACGTAAGAGTACCAACAGGAAATACCTGAAGGATGAGCGTATCAATTTCCTTGACCTTAACCTTGGGGATGTTGAGCAGTTGAAGACTGCCCTTGCTGATCATGCCTTCGACTATGTGGTACATGCAGCTGGTGCTACCAAGTGCATCAAGGCTGAGGATTTCTTCAAGGTGAACACCGAAGGTACTAAGAACTTCGTGAATGCTTTGAAGGCAACTAATCAGCCGATAAAAAGGTTCGTCTATCTGTCATCGCTGAGTGTCTTTGGTGCTATTCGTGAAAAGACGCCTCACACAGAGATTCTCGATACTGATACTCCACAACCTAATACGGCATACGGAAAGAGTAAGTATGAAGCAGAGAAATGGCTCTTTCAGCAGAAGGATCTTCCTCTGGTGATACTTCGTCCGACAGGTGTGTATGGTCCTCGCGAGACCGACTATTTCCTTATGGCAAAGAGCATCAAGGGACATAGTGATTTTGCCGTAGGATATGACCGTCAGGATATCACTTTCATCTATGTAAAGGATTTAGTACAGGCTGTGTTCAAGTCTATGGAACACGATGAATGCGTGGGAAAAGCGTATTTCCTGAGCGACGGTGATGTGTATGAATCAGTTACTTTCTCTGACCTTATCCAGAAGGAACTGGGCATAAAGTTCCTTATCCGCATAAAGGCTCCTATATGGGTGCTGAGGATAGTAACGGCCATAGGTGACCGTTGTATGAAAATGACAGGAAAGATGAGTGCGCTGAATAATGACAAGTTCAATATTCTGAAACAGCGTAACTGGATGTGCGATATCACTCCTGCAAAGCGTGATTTGGACTTTAAGCCAGAGTATAATCTTGAGCGTGGTGTGAAAGAGGCTATCGCATGGTATAAGGCTAACGGTTGGTTGTAAATGGGTAAGAATAATTTTAAATTGTCAGATTTGTTTCTGAAAAGTGGTGAGAAGAAACCGATGAAATGGCTGTTTCCTGTGGAAATAGGCATGGTTATCTATGCAATCTTCACCTTGTTCGTCATCTTCTTCACTTCCACTTCGCTGCATAATCCAGAGGCTTTGATCTGGTGGCGCGTTAGGGTTGTCTTACTTACCGTAGCTTTATGGCTTGTTTATAGGGTATGGCCTTGTAGGGCTATGGCTTTAGCCCGTATAGTCTTACTTTTGGTTACGTTGAGCTGGTGGTATCCTGATACCTATCTGTTGAATTGTCATTTCGAGAACCTTGACCACATTTTTGCCAACTGGGATCAGAAGTTGTTCGGATTTCAGCCCGCACTTCTTTGGAGCAAGGCATATCCAAGTCATATAGTATCAGAACTTATGGCAATGGGCTATTCGCTCTATTTCCTTATGTTCGTTTCACTTACATTCTATGTGTTCTTCAAGCGATATGAGGACTTCCAGAAGGTGTCATTCATTCTGATCACATCGTTCTTCGTATATTACGTGGTGTTTGTGCTTTTCCCTGTTGCTGGTCCTCAGTACTACTACCTCGCAGTTGGCGTTGATGAAATAGCAAAAGGACATTTCCCAGAAGTAGGCACATACTTTGCCAATCATACAGAATGCCTTCCTATCCCTGGTTGGGAGGATGGTTTATTCCGTAACCTTGTGCAGAAAGCCCACGAAACAGGCGAACGACCAACGGCAGCTTTCCCAAGTTCTCACGTTGGCGTTTCTACCTTGACGATGATAATTGCCCTTTGGCTAAAGGAATGGAAGTTCGTGCTTATCTGGGCTGTGCCTTGGATTTTCCTTTGCATGGGTACGGTATATCTCCTACCCCACTATGCAGTCGATGCAATCGCAGGTTTCTTCTCTGCAATCGCTGTGTTCTTCTTGCTGAAGTTTGTATGGGATAAAACGCAAGCTTAAAGTTAAGAGTGAAAAGTGAAGAGTGAAGAATTTAAGTTAGCAGTTATTGCAAAAGACAACATACTGTCCAAAACGGCAATACATACTTAAATTCTTCACTCTTCACTTTTCACTCTTAACTCTCAATTACAACTGCCCCGACTCCACTTGCCTAACTACCCTTTCCGTGAGTCTATCCACGCCGTTAGGATCATAGGCTTTCTTTAGACTTGCTCCAAGAACCCAAGCGAAGGCTTGATAGAAACTGGCACGAGTTGATCCAAAGAAAACCTGAACAAGCTCATAACTGGAGGAGTTGGTTTCACGATAGATGAGCTTGATGAGAAGTTTGCCCTGTGAGTATGTTAGCTTCTTCATTCGTGGCTTATACTCAGCCATAAGACTTTTCTCCACATACTTCATGTGTTCCTTACGAGCCTTGTCATCAGGAAGCGTCTGGAGATATTCGTATGTCTCAAGTACGGCACGGTTCACTTCCTTAGCAATAGGAAGCACTTTCTTCACGTTATAAACAAGGCGATTGTATGACTTTCGCTGGCGTTCATCCTTGAATTCTATAGGACTATAGACATACACATTGTTCATCTCGACATACTGGATGCTATCGCCGTTATCAAAGACCTTAGACACACGAACCATCGGCACGAACGTAGGACTGTCCATGTCAACAACGCGATCCTCTGGATTGATTTTCTTCTCCTTCTGAGCAAAGGCAGAGAAAGGCAGGATGCATAGTGTGAACGATATGATGAAGTGCGAAAATCTCATTTCGGAAGGCAAAAGTACTGATATTTTCGCTAATTCAGCACTTTTCCATTCATTATTTAATTATTATTAGCACGCAGACAAATAAGAAAAGCCTAATAATATTTTGTTTTTTAGCCGATTTGGTGTAACTTTGCACTCGGAAATTGGAAACGTGCGCCAGCCTTAAGGCTGACACGCACTATTTCCTTCGTGCGAGGATGCTTCGCACGTTGCAGTCGGAAATCAGAAACGGCCTCTCCCCCCGCCCTCCCCCGTAGGGAGGGAACTGGAAGGCGAAGAGGCTAATCGATATATGTTTGCCGATCCTCCATTAGCAAATCGGCTCCCTCCTTACGGAGGAGGGCGGGGGGAGAGGCCTAATAATTTTAAAAATGAATCATATTATTTCTCGCATCGCACGATGCACAGCCGTAGCAGCAATGGTAGTGGCTTTTGCCTCTTGCCAACAAAACAAGTTCCATGTGACAGGTAACATTACCGATGCACAGGATTCTGTACTTTATTTCGAGAATATGAGTCTTGACGGTCCTGTTATCGTTGACTCTGTTAAACTCACATCTGATGGTAAATTCGACTTCTCAGGCGAGAAGCCTTCTGCTCCAGAATTCTACCGTCTTCGTATTAAGAGCAGTATCATCAACGTAAGTATCGACTCTACCGAGACTGTAAATTTCACAGCTTCATACCCAACAATGCCGGTGAAGTATGAGGTTACAGGTTCTGAGAACTGCGAAAAGATCAAGGAACTGTCACTCTTGCAGATTAACCTTCTCAATCAGGTTATTGCTCTGAACAAGAACTACACTCTCAGCATCCAGCAGACAAACGACAGCATCAATAAGATGGTGGAGGCATACAAGGAGAACGTGAAACTCAACTATATCTTCAAGGAGCCATACAAGGCATACGCTTACTTTGCACTCTTCCAGGCTCTCGGCAACCGTCTTATCTTCAACCCTCATGAGAGCGTAGAGGATATGCGTGTATTTGGTGCCGTTGCTACAAGTTGGGATACCTATTATCCAGAGGCTGAACGTGGCAAAAACCTCCATAACATCGCTATCGAGGGTATGAAGACACAGCGCATACTTCAGGCTAAGCAGCAGAGTGCAAGCATTGATATGTCAAAGGTTGTAGTATCTGAAATTATTGACGTTCCACTCGTTGACAACCACGGCAACCGTCGTTCACTTACAGAACTGAAGGGTAAGGTTGTACTTCTCGACTTCCACGCATTCTCTGCTCCAGGAAGCACACAGCGCATCATGCAGCTTCGTGAGGTATATAACAAATATCATGCTCAAGGACTTGAAATCTATCAGGTTTCTGTAGATCCAGACGAGCATTTCTGGAAGACTCAGACAGCAGCCCTTCCTTGGATTAACGTTCACGATCCTAACAACTTACAGTCTGAGTATCTTGCACGATACAATGTGCAGAATATCCCTACATTCTTCCTTATCACTCGTGGCAACGCACTTCACAAGCGCGATGCACAGATCAAGAACCTCGATGCAGAGATCAAGAGTCTTCTTGCTAAATAAGATTTGACAAGCACAACAGTTCCATATACTGAAGGAACCTTCGTTCCCGTACCTTGTGCGGCAACAATAGGGCATTTCGATGGGGTACATCTGGGTCACCAGCATGTACTCCGTCGTCTTTGTGAGCTTGCAAAAGAGAGAGACTTGGCTCAGTCGATGGCCATCTCGTTCGACCGCCATCCTCGTACGGTGTTTGACGAGAACTTTATCCCAAATATGCTCACCACCGTTGATGAACGAAGACTGATAATGTCGCAGGTGGGTGTGGATATATGTGCCGTACTACGCTTTGACAAAGAGATGGCCTCTATGTCGGCAGAGGAGTTTATGAAGGAGATACTTCACAAACAACTTGGAGTTCGACTTCTGCTTCTTGGCTATGACAATCGTTTTGGCCGGAAGAACAAGGACGAAGGCTTTGAAGACTATGTACGCTATGGTAAGGCTATCGGTATTGAGGTGATTGAATGCGATCCTTTCGAGATTGCCGATGGTAAGCGAGTATCATCTACATTGGTAAGGGAACTTCTTGCCGATGGTAGGGTTGACGAGGCTGCAGAATGCCTTGGTCATCGTTATAGCGTTGAGGGAACTGTTGTTGAGGGTTATCATGAAGGTAGGAAGATAGGCTTTCCTACTGCCAATCTTGATATTGCCCCGCTGAAGATAATTCCTGTTGGTGGAGTCTATGCCGTTAAGGTGAGAGTAGAAGGCGATATGCAGTTACACCACGGAATGATGAATATTGGTCATCGTCCTACATACGGCGTAAACGAACTTACTCTTGAAACGAATATTTTCCGTTTCCGTGAGAATATCTACGGAAAGAAGATACGTGTGGAGTTCTGCAAGAAACTCAGGAACGAACGTCGTTTTGATACAATAGCAGAGCTTGCCCGACAACTATCAGAAGATGCGTTTGAGGCAAACAAATATCTCATGCACCCTGATGCCTTGCCTTTGACAAGAAGAAGGTTCTTCAGAGCAAACTCTAACATCTAAACCCGAACCTCTAACCACCAATCATTAAAACTCGCAAATGAAACACGCTTTAATCTTCGTTGGATCATTCTTGGTATTTCAGGCATTATCGGCAATATTGGTTAAATTTGCTATTCTGCCTTTCTATACTGGTGCGAATTACGATACTGTCGTTCTGCATACGGTATTAAGTACCATCCTCTATTCAATAATAACACTTGTTACCTTCATAGGGTTGAAATGGTGCCCTGTTTCGGACAACTATATCAGTTCAAAGCCTATTAGCGTATTAGGGGTGGTTTCTTTGCTTTCCTTAGCTCTTATCATACCATCTACATGGACGCTTGAACTTCTTCCTGATAAATGGACGAAGGATTTACTTGCAGAGACCTTCGACAAACTGCTCAAGAGTCCAGAAGGATATATCGTGATTGGTATTGCTGCTCCATTAGTGGAAGAGGTTGTTTTTCGTGGTGCTATACTTCGTGCCCTCTTGGAATGGATGAAGAATAGTTTCGGTGAGTTCACAAATAAAAAAGCATGGATAGCAATCGCTATTTCTGCCTTGTTCTTTTCTGCGATACACATGAATCCTGCACAGATCCCTCATGCCTTCTTGGGTGGATTATTGCTCGGATGGTTGTACTATCGCACAGGAAGCATCATTCCTGGATTCATTTTCCATTGGATCAATAATTCCACGGCATTCTTGCTTGTGTGGATATTTCCTGATGTCAAAACAGATGCAAAGCTAATTGAATATTTTGGAGGTAACGAGATGGCTCTTATCGTGTCTGTTGGCATTTCAACCATTATTGCAATTCCATGCATTATGCAGCTTAATCGTATAATGAAGAGAACGTAACTTTCTCAATTTCATTCACATAGCCTTGATTTACAATAATTTCAGCATCGAAAGATTGACATTTCTTCGGTGCTGAAATTATTTTTTTGTAACTTTGCACCCAGAAAATCGGAGACGGGTACCGCTTTGCAAGCGATAAGCCCTATTTTCTGAGTGCGAGGAAGTCCGATGTTGATAATATCGGAGTATGTGTAAATCGCACGTTGCACTCGGAAATGGAATAGGGCTATTGGAATAAGGAATAGGGTTTGATACTAACAACCTTTAATCTTTCATCCACAGTATTCAATAAAAAGATATGGATAACAGCAACAACCAGAAAAGAATAGAAGTAAAACTACAGCGTCAGTTGAATAAGCTTGTATTGCCTATTCTGCTTGAAACCCTCCTCACCTTCCTTCTCGGTGGTGTGGATACTTTCATGTTGTCTCAGCATAGTGACGATGCTGTGGCTGCTGTGGGAATGGACAACCAGATTCTGCAACTTGTATTCCTTCTTTTCACTATCATTAATGCTGGTACGTCGGTGTTGTGCTCTCAGTATTTTGGCGCAAAGTTACAGGATCGCTTTATCAAGGTAAGTGGAGTGGCTCTCTTGCTCAATCTCACTATGGGCTTGATGTCAAGTTTGTTACTCTTCCTTTTTGCAGAGCCTGTACTTTTGGCTATGGGGCTTCGTCCTGAACTTATGATCTATGGAAAGCCATATCTCCAGATTGTAGGCTCTCTTGCCTTTGCACAAGCCATAACCACAACCATAAGTGCTATTCTTCGAGCAGCCAACAAGCCTATCTATCCTATGCTTGTTATTGTGGTGGTGAATATCCTTAATATCATTGGCAACTATACTCTAATCTTTGGTAAGTTCGGTATGCCTGCCCTTGGTGCAGAGGGTGCTGCTATCTCTACAAGTATCTCGCGCACGGTCTCTATGCTCATGCTTATCGTGATGCTCAACCGTAAGCTCATACCAAGCTTCCCATTGCGCTTGTTCCGTCCGTTCCCTGTTTCTGAGATGCGTAAGCTTCTGAAGATCGGACTTCCTTCTGCCGGCGAAAACATCTCTTATAATCTTCAGCAGCTAACTATCATCTATTTCATAAATATGATAGGTAATGAAGCTCTCACAGCTCGTATCTATGTCGGAAATGTGGTGATGTTCGTATATCTCTATGCCATCTGTATAGCACAGGGAAGTTCCATTATGGTGGGGCATCTAACTGGTGTTGAGAAGACACAGGCATCTTATGTCATAGGAAAGTTTGCGTGGCATAGAGGGGCTGCTATGACTCTTACATTCTCGGTATTATGTGCATTATGCGGACCTTTCATCGCTGATTCACTCACGGATAATGAGGACATCGCAACCCTTGTATGCTGGTGTTTCTGGGTGGATGTATTGCTTGAGGTCGGAAAATGTATCAATATATGGGCTACAAACACTCTTCGTGCAACGGGTGATATATTCTTCCCATTCTACCTCGGAATCATCGTACAGTGGCTCGTAGGCGTTGGTTTCGGCTATCTTTTCGGTATTGTGTTCGGCTTCGGACTTATCGGCATGTGGTTCGCCTTTGTGCTTGATGAGAATATTCGTGGTGCTATCTTCGTTTCACGTTGGAATAGCTTTAAGTGGGCAAACAAGGGCTTTGTAAAGTAACCCAAACATTTTTTTCAAAAGTTTTTCGAAGGGGGTTACACCCACCCCCGATTTTTCGGTGTAATGCCTTGATATTCAGAGAACAAGAATGGGTGTAACCCCCTCTAAAAATCGATATTGGTTTTAGATGGGGTTACACCCATTATAAGTTACTGATTATCAACGTCTAAAAACCGATTTTAGGCATATGGTGTAACCCCCTTCGCAAAAACTTTTATTTTTTTCTTTTACCCATATTTCAACCTAACCTCTTCGCTCTCCATTCGTTCATCCTTCGAACCAAACTCGGTGAACCTCCGCTCTATGTTCGTTCTAGGAACGGCCCTTCACCGAGTTTGGTTCGGAAGCAGAAGGGACTCACAACAGACCTACAACTTATCTATAATCCTCCTTATGCAAGGAATGCCTTGGCAGCACCAAACTTTAGGAATAAGTCAAGGCGCACAGGGATATGCTTTACATCGTCTGTAACGAAGAAACGTACGATTTCCCTGTCTTTGCCATCATCTTTCTCTATGTATGAGAGCACAAGACAATCGTATTTTGTGCCATTATCAGCCTTCACCTTATCCTTGCCACGATAGACGAGCTTTGCCTTAGTAAGCTCAGAACCACCTGTGATGTCAATGTTTACCACATGACCTTTTTTCCAGTTGGTTGGGTCGAAGTTACGTGCACGAAGGAAGATATTGAGCATATCAAATACGCAATGGTCGTATGTCTTCTTCTCCGATGAAACCGAGCCATCTGCGTGCAAATGACGCATAGAGACACAGCACTTGCCATTAGGATAACTATATATTGCCTCGTCAACATAATATCGCTTTCCTTCGTGCGACATCTTCTTGTAGTAGAGAGGTGCCATGTCACGGGAAGAATGAACGAGCAACGTATCACGCATTCTGAAGAACTTATCCACCTTCTTTGAAGTGGTTGTCGTCAAACTACACTTAAACGATGGTATGCCGTTGTAGGTGCTATAAACCGTTGACATATTTGCCGTTCCTGCCTTTACCCAGATGAACTTCCAGTTGAAGTAAAGGTTGTAGTTTATCTTCTCATTGCCAGAAAGGGCTGTGTTGCGGAATGTGCACTGCGCATTTGCCTGCGAACAGATGAGCATGGAGAAGAATATGAGTAGAGTTGTTATTTTCTTGTTCATAGTCATACTATTTTTAAGTTTCTGAGGGCAAAGGTAGTGAATACGCCGTTACAACGAGAGACTTTTTCCCTATATCAGTAAGGGAAAACCCTAAATAAAATGCCACAACAAAAAAGTTATTCTTCGTGAAAAGATATACTTTGTGAATAACGCTGAGTTTTAGGTATAACATCAAAACCAACGATATTATTGTTTTCCAATGCCCTAATTATTCTTTCAGAAAAGAAAACATTTGCAATTCTTGGTGATATAATATCATTATTCTTATACTTTGAGTTTACAACCACTTTCCTCAAACAAATATCAATGGAAGCTTTTGCCCATGACTCACGACAATCTAATCTTATATTCTCCTCATTTGTCTCCTCATTCCAAAACAAACACTCAGGAAACACAATATCGGTTTCTGGAATCATAGGAACGAGAAACAGATAAAAACTATCCTCAAAATTCTTCAACTTCAATTCCTTAAATCTATATTCATTTTTGTTAATCTGAAGTGATTCTATAACCTGCTTGAATTTTGAACTAACAACACCAACAACTATTGGATTATCATAGCAATAATCCATATAATCAACAACGTCTTTGCGTTTTAGTAATTTACCAACAACTGGTTCTGGCAAATTATCTAAAACATCGTCAATAGATTCACAATTATTTTTATACGAAAGATTTTGATCTATATATTCAGATACTTCCTTTGACGTAATTTCTATGGTATGAGGCATTTCATATCTGCCTCGCACCTTTTTGTCCAATGTGAAGTCTATTTGAAAGTATTCCATTCCTGTTTTTATTAACGTAAGTTCAATACGCTTAGTCACTTATTCGTAACTTCCAAGAAGTTTCATGCCTATACTTGCTGGAATTTTACGTGTATTGCCAGTAAGTGTGTTATGTCCAAGTCCGGAATGAAAGTAAGCCGGCAAATGTAGTTCCCCTCTTTCTGAAGCATCAACAACAGCTAAACCAGCAAAATACCTGCGACCTTTTATAAGACTGATAGCTTATTGAGGGGTAAAGCTCAAAGAATAATTGTCATCGCTCTTTTTTGCCTCTGCATACAACGGCTTTGCCTGTATTGGAGTTAGTTTCTTGCCTTTAATCTCATAGAGAATAACCCTAAGAACGCATTTCGTATATGTATTGCTGAGAACCTTTAATGTGATGCTTTCTACAGAGAAATCCTTATCAGCCTTGACTATCGGTCCTAACTCCTTTATTCCGTCATGATAGTTCCTGAAACAAGCATCTCCGCCAGGGATTCTCATCCCCATGCCCGACAAAGATTTCATCTTGTTCTTCTTGCTGTTTGTAATAGTAACGTCAGCAAGTTCATTAACCGCATCTTCAAGAGTAATGTCAATATTCCCAGAAACATACTTGCTTCTGGGAATTGACTTATGCTTAAAACTGATATGCGAAATATGCAGGTCGTCTGTATGCCCTTTAGGAAGAGACAACGAGAAGTTTCCCTTTGCATCAGACAACGTAAATATGCTATCCACAGACACCGTAGCATATTCCACAGGATTACCATTTACTGCCTTTATGCTGCCCTTGATAGTCTCCTGAGCATAGGAGTAGATAGACAGCATAAGGCTAAACAATAACAGTATTGTCCTTATCATAATAAGTGATTACAGAACCTTACCATCAACAGTATATTGTTTTCCGCCCTTCTCTATCACCAAACTGCCGTTGACTATACGCTTTGATGTACGTGGACTTGCTGTGGTACTGATAGTGTCGATACCTGTTGGGAATACATCTGCTATTGAACGAGAGGTTTCATAAACAAATGATAGTGACCTTGAGAATGCTACATTATCAACATTGATACTTCCAGCCTCAACAACAATCTGCGTATTAATCATATCAGGAATTTCTTCCATTGCCGTAGCAAGATTATTAAAATTGATTGTCATAATGCCATTAGCAAGTGTCACGTCATTATAACCAGCCTCACCTATCAGCTGATTATTTGCATACAACTTTGCTTTCATCTCCTTATTGACAGCTACATTTGCAGTCGTTTTCAATTGGAATACAGTCAATTTTGCAAGATCAGCATCAACGACAGTAGATCCATTAGGAAGAACTGGCTTAACAGGTGAGTTTGGAAGGTCATCTATAATTGTGAAATATTTACCCCATTCCGATGCTTCATATACATCTTTTAATCCCTTACAAACATGAAGTGGGGTACTTTTATTATCAAATTTATATTTATAACTCTCATCTAAACTCTGTGGGATTTCAGCGAAATTTGAAATCGCAGAACCCACATAAGGCAATGCATTAGTGCCAATATTCAATACACTTGATGGTATAACCAAAGAATCTGTCCTACATGTGAACATAGCATAATCTCCAATTGTTATAACATTATTAGGAATCTTTACATCTCTGCATACACGATAGAAAAGACTATCAGAAAGTACAGTCAAATGCTCTGGTAATTCTACAGATTGAAGACGACCACAATCTGCAAAAGCACAACTTCCTAATGATGTCACACTATTAGGAATTGTTACGGACATAAGTCCAAGGCAATTTTGGAATGCACCTTTACCTATTGTCGTTACTGTATTTGGAATGGTTACAGACGTAAGTTGGGTGCAATTACGAAAAGCTTCATTTCCAATTGATGTAACTCCTCCCATGATTTCCATAGAAGTAAGTGGGCAAGACTTAAAGGCGTTGTTCCCGATTGTCTTCACATTTCCAGGAATTAACAGGGATTGAATACCACAACCCCAAAACGCATCATCTTTAATGCTTATCACACTTTTAGGAATATCTATAGAAGTGAGCTTAGTACATCCCGAAAAAGCACCACGACCAATGGATTCCAATCCTTCCTTGAGTGTCAAGGTCGTTAGTTTTTCACATCCCCAAGCTATATTCCTCCCCCATGTCCTTACATTACCTGAAATCTTTATTTCTTCAAGATCTCCACATTGTGAAAAAGCTCCTAATTCTATTGCTATAACATTATCAGGAATTATTATGGATTTAAGACCTTCACAATTAGAGAAAGCATAAGAGCCAATAGTTTTCACACTATTAGGAATTGAAGTGTTCGCACATCCTCTTATAAGGACATCTCCATCTTTACATATTAGAGCATTACAATTCTCGCGACTGTCATAATATTTGTTCTCTTCATCAACCTTTATAGAGGTAATTTCTCCACAATTGGCAAAAACGCCATTTCCTATTTTGGATACACCCTTAGGAATGAAAATGGATTTAAGACTACTGCAAGCCTCAAATGCACTATTATCAATGGTTGTAACTGTGTTAGAAATATTTACATTACGAAGATTATAGCAAAAGCTAAAAGCCCATTCACCTATTTTCTTCACACCTTCTGGAATCGTTATTTCAGTAAGACCTCTGCAACAATTAAATGCAGTACGCGCTATCGAATCAACAGTATTAGGGATAATAGTTGATGCTGAACCATAAAGCAAGACATTACCTTCCTTCTGGATAATAGCATTACAGTTGTTTCTACTATCATAATAACTGTTACCTTCTTGTACTGACAACGATTTAATACTTGGACTAAAAGAGAATAGATCACTTCCTATGGATTTTACACTTGCAGGAATAGTAACGGAAGTAAGATTTTCACAGTCTCTAAACGCACGATCCCCAATAGATGTAACGCCATTAGGGATAGTAACCTCTATTAAAGCCTTGCACATCTCAAAAGAAGAGTGACCTATAACCTTTACTGTATTAGGTATTGTAATCTTCTTCATTCTTTGGCAATTCAAGAATGAAGAATTACCAAGATACTCAACCCCCTCTGGAACAACGACAGATGTCAGACTGCCACAATTACTAAATGCACCATCAGCTATAGAAACAACCTTATAAGATTTACCCTCATTTTCCACTTTGTCAGGAATGACAAGATCTACAGATTTAAAATAATTTTTATAACCAAAAGGACAACTTGATAACTCAACTGTATTTTCTGATTTTATCACATAATAAATACCATCTATCTCAAAATCTCCGTCTTGAGCATTTGCAACTACTGGACAAATCATAATAATGATTGCCAAAATAAATCTGTAATAATAATTTTTCATACAATAAAATTGTTTAATAGTTATTTCTTAGTTAAAGGGAATTCACTTAATAGCTTTCTGGTGCTTTGATACCTTTATCACGAGCACGCTCTGCATTACGTTGCTTGATAGTCTTTTGCTTGTCAGCCTTCTGCTTGGTAATCTCGTTAGGCTTCTGCTTGTCGAGAGGACGTGCAAGGAGATTCCATTCGCGTGTCACATCCCACTTCTCACGACAAGTAACCTTTTCGTGATAATAATATACCTCCTCTGGTTGTAAGTTTTCATCAAAATTGCCTGTGTCCCACTTGCCATTTCTGTTTTTATCTATGAAAGCACGAAGGTAATATTCACCAGGCTTTACATAGTAAAATTCTGCGATTCCATCGACAGTAAGAGCCTGCTTCAGCACTTTCTCACTCTTATCAAGCATCTGCACAACAATAGCAAGACTATCACCTCCAGGATAGTGAGGCTTAACAAATAGTGAACTGAAATCATCAGCAGACTTGACCTTTATACCTGCCTTGTAAGGGTTGGATTTCTTTCCGTAAATATCCGAAAAAGCGAGGGTATCAACCTCGAAACTATACTCTGCACCTTCACGCCACTCTGCTATTATCTCAAGATTGCGAGGGGTGGCATTTTCCGACTGCCTCTGGCGCAATACAAAACGATCATTATACCATTTATCGTCCTGCTTTATATAGAGATGGATAGCGGCTGTATCAATATTCAAGATAGGTGTTGGCAAATTGATGTAGATGCTCTGATCAGGTGCCATCTGCTGACTGACCTCATACTTAGGCACAAGAGGCTTTGCAGGGAAGACTGTATCAGTAACCTCCTCGCCACGCTTACGCTTCTTGGCGAGCTTCTTCTCCCAATCCTCCATTTCCTTCTTCAACTGCTTCATACGCTTTTCGTATGGCTGCTTTGAAAGAACCTCAATGGCAGAATCCGTCTGAACTACAAGATTACCGAGAGAATCAGTAGCATCATAGGTCAAGTCAAGTCTAAGCGTATCATTATCAATCAAAGCAGGATCCATTATCCAATAGGTGATAGTATCAAGCTTTGGAGTATGTTCTACCACAAAAGCATCGGTTTCATCGAAGTTAAGACCTTTTATCTGTGGCATCATCTGGCTTGGGCCGCTAAAGAATATCTGGAACATATTAGCTTCCTTACGCTCTACTTTTAGGAAGAAACGGTCAAGCTGTTCCTTTACAAACTGTCGAAGAACGATATTATCTGGTCGGAAATGTGTGTATGGTACTTGCTTGATATCACGAATATGGATAGTATCAGACCAAATAGTATCCTGACGCATATCTGGTGCACAAGTTGGTACTATCACGTCATTATTATAGGCAAAGCCCTCAGCCGACTGAGAATACATGAAGTTACCATCCATATCATTAAGAGCCACAACACGATATGAGCCTGGGGCAATACCACGAATAACGAAATGTCCCCGTGAATCGGTTCTTGCCACACGAATGAAAGGCTCTGTGACAAAAACAGTATCAAATTCGTTGATAGACGTACCCTTGTCAAGGCTATCCAACTGACTTTCCGTAAGGCGATAAAGACCTACAAGCGAGCCCTTGACAGGTTCAAGATTCTCAGCATTAAGTACCGTTCCTGATACTTCAAGAGTATCAATCTGATCACCTGTGGAGAAGCTATAAGTATAGTTGCCAAGTGGGTTACCCTCGTTGTTATCCAAGATAGCATCAGAGAAGTCAACGGTATATGTAGTGTTATCCTTGAGAGAATCCTTCAGTTCTACAACAATACGCTTTCCAGCAGCCATAATCTCTGGCTGCTCTGCCTGTGGAGGGGATATAACCACCTTCTCAGTAGCATTCTCAAGTTTGATATACTCATCAAAATTGATAATAACCTTGTTGCTCTTGCTGTTAAGCCCTCTATCCGAAGGAGATGCACTAACCACACGCGGTGGAGTTTCATCAAACCAACCGCCATCGGGGTTTCCCATTCGGGCACAGGAAGTAAGAAAAAACAGGGAAAGGAAAAAGAACAGCCCCTCACCCGTCACTACGTGACACCCTCTCCCCAAGGGGCGAGGAAAAAGATAGTTTTTAACGCTATGTAGAAAACGAATATTCACAATTATCTTTTTGTTGTTATCCTTTTGGATAAATAGCAAATAATGATTTTTATTATCTGAAATTACTAACTTCCCCCTCGCCCCTTGGGGAGAGGGTGCCCGAAGGGCAGGTGAGGGGCTATCTATTCATCTCTATCAACGCCTCAACATAATCTCTTGAGTTAGAGAGTCTTGGCACTTTATTCTGACCTCCGAGCTTTCCTCGGCTCTTCATCCATTGCTCAAAGAGACCTTGACGAGCCTTTACAATCTTTAGGCATATCATATTGATGTCCTTATAACGCTTTGCCTCATAGTCGGAATTAAGTTCCTGAAGCTTAGAGTCGAGAGCATCGGCAAATTCATCCAGATCATCTGGTTCCTTAGAGAACTCTATAACCCATTGATGATGAGGAACAACGCCTTCACTTCTGAAGACAGGAGCGGCTGTATATTCCCGAACCTGAGCATTACATTTCTGACACGCGAACTTCAAGCCTTTCTCTGCATTATCCACAATAAGCTCCTCACCAAAGGCATTAATGAAATGCTTTGTACGACCAGAGATATAGAACTTGTAAGGATTCTTTGAGGTGAAGATAACGGTATCGCCTATCATATATCGCCAAAGTCCGCAACTCGTACTTATGATCATAGCGTAGTTTTTGCCGATTTCAACGCCCTCAAGTGGCACTATGTTCGGGTTCTCCTTACCAAACTCATCCATTGGCAAGAACTCATAGAAGACATCATAATCGAGCATAAGGAGCATCGACTTATCATTAGGATCATTCTGTAAACCGAAGAATCCCTCAGAAGCATTATAAGTCTCCATATAGTGCATCTTTGGAGAAGTGATAAGTTGCTCATACTGACTACGATAAGGGGTAAAGGCAATACCTCCGTGGAAGAACACCTCAAGATTTGGCCACACCTCCTCAAGATGTTGTTTTCCCGAAAGTTCCATTACTCGCATCAAGACAGACATCATCCACGAAGGAACACCAGAAATATTAGTCACATTCTTGTCAAGACAAAGATGGGCGATACCATCACGCTTAACCTCGAAATCAGATATCAAAGCCGTCTTCTTGTCAGGTACTCGGACAAGGTTCACGAGAGGGTTAATGTTCTCGATAAGAATAGCACTAAGGTCGCCTACGAGAGAGCCTGCAACGTTATAGTTTGGCGAATGCGAACCTCCAAGAATGAGTGAACGGCCATCAAACAAACGGCTCTTCGGATTATTCTGGAGATACATAGCCACAGCATCGTTACCTCCCTGATAATGAATATGTTTCAATCCGTCTTCACTAACAGGAATGAACTTCGACTTATCGTTAGTAGTACCCGAAGACTTGGCATACCATTTCACCGTTCCTGGCCAAAGGACATCCTTCTCTCCATGACGCATACGGTCAATATCACCCTTGAGTTCCTCGTAGGTATTTACAGGCACATTATTGGCAAAATCCTCGTAAGATTTCGTCATATTGAAGATATGATTTCTTCCGTACTCTGTATCGCTTGCTCGACGAAGCAGACTCTTAAGGACATCATTCTGCATCTGGGCACCCTCATTCATGTGGCGCTCAAGCTCTTTCTGCCTCTTTAGGAAGTATAGTCTTGCTATGGATGTTATGCTCATTTCTACCTTATTTGCTAATTAATCTTGCAAAATTACGAAATAACTTGCAGAAAACAAAATATCCTAACATTTTTTGACATTACCCCCACCCAATCATCATATCTAAGCACAAAAACAAACGCGAAAATGCTAAGACGCAGAGATGAATTTTGAACACGAAAATCACGAAACAAACGAAATTTATCTTTGTGATTTCCTCTCTCCCAATCCTCCCCTGTTCCTCTTCTCTTGCTCTTTTCATCTTCTTCTTGTCCGAAGTTACTCCATCGCTACTCCATCGTTACTCCATCGTTACTACATCGAAACGATGGACTATCGATGGATTATCGATGGATTACTGATGGATTATCTTATGAAAAACTGCGGTATTTCAAGGGCAAGAAAAAATTCCTTGAAAAGCACGAATTTCATGATTTGCTTTTGCCTGATGAGTATTGGTAAATAACAATTTCTGTCAGTCGAAAACAGGTTGTTGACTTTTGCATAAAAACGGAAAATTCTTGCCCGAAAACAAAAAAAACATAAAAATCAAAAAAAAAGTGGAGAAAAGTGGTGGAAAGTGGGGAAAAATGTGTAATTTTGAACGCAAATTTAATATAAAATATACGTGCGTGTTATTATATAGCTATAAATGAGATTCTTAGGCAACATAGAAGCAAAGGCAGACAGCAAGGGACGAGTGTTCCTTCCTGCTGGTTTCCGCAAGGTGCTCCAGGCATCTGGCGAGGACCAGATTGTCATGCGCAAGGATGTTTTCCAAGATTGTCTCGTGCTATATCCTGAAAGCGTATGGAATGAGCAGGTGGATATGCTTCGTTCAAAGCTCAACCGCTGGAACAAGCAGCATCAGCAGATTTATCGTCAGTTCGTGTCGGACGTGGAGCTTGTGAACCTTGACGCAAGCGGTAGAATGCTGATTCCACGACGATATATGCAGTTGGTGGGCATAACACAGGAGGTGCGTTTCCTCGGCGTGGGCGATACCATCGAGATATGGGCTGGTGGCAAGGATAGCAAGCCGTTCATGGATGCTGAGGACTTCGGCAAGGCGTTGGAGGAGTTGATGGAGGAGGAGCCTCCCAAGCCCCTCACCCGTCCTTCGGACACCCTCTCCCTAAGGGGCGAGGGAGGAAGTTAGTAAGATAAACACTTAAATAACCCACAAAGGCAACTAAGTAATTAGTAATTCATAAATCGTAATCAACAAAAATTTTGTAACTAATAACAGATGTATCATATACCAGTTTTGCTAAATGAGAGTATTGACGGTTTGGATATCCGTCCGGGTGGCATCTATGTGGATGTGACCTTTGGAGGTGGTGGACATAGCCGTGAGATACTTCGCAGGCTGAATGGTACAGGACGACTCTTCAGTTTCGATCAGGATGCCGATGCTGAGCAGAATATCGGGGAGGCTCCCGATAACTTCACATTTGTGAGGAGCAATTTCAGATACCTTGACAACTGGATGAGATACTATGGCGTGGATCACATTGACGGCTTGTTGGCTGATCTTGGAGTCTCTTCGCATCACTTTGACGATGAGACACGAGGGTTCTCCTTCCGCTTTGACGCGCCACTTGACATGAGGATGAACAAGCGTGCAGGAATGACTGCCGCTGATATCGTGAATACCTACGAGGAAGAACGTCTAGCTGATATTTTCTATCTCTACGGAGAAATGAAGAACTCACGAAAGATAGCATCAGCATTGGTGAAATATCGTCAGCAGGAGAAGATTGAGACTACTCAGGACTTCCTTAAGGCGGTAGAGCCATTCTTTAAGCGTGAACGCGAGAAGAAGGATATGGCAAAGCTGTTTCAGGCATTACGTATTGAGGTAAACCACGAGATGGACGCTCTGCGTGAAATGCTCTATGCCGCTACGAAGTGGCTTGGGGAGGGAGGCAGATTGTCGGTTATAACATATCATAGTCTTGAGGATAGGATTGTGAAGAACATCATCAAGACTGGTAATGCAGAAGGCAAGCGCAACGAGGACTTCTTTGGAAGGGTTAGTACTCCTTACAAGGCTGTGAACAACAAGGTCATTGTGCCAAATGATGATGAGCAGAGAGAAAACTCACGTTCAAGAAGCGCAAAACTGAGGATTGCCGAAAAGATAGAAAACGAAAAGGATTAATAAAGATGCAGGACGACAAGGACATAAATATCACTATTCCACCTACGCCAGCAGAGGAATCTGCGGTGCAGGACGAGCTTGCATCTGCATCTCCCACGGATGCTCATACAAGCGAAAAGAAGTCTGATGCTTCAGTAGATGAAAAGATTGACAATGATCTAACAGAGAACAGTCAGATTGAAGCCAATCTGCAAGACCCTACTGCCAAAACCCTTGAGGAGATAATGGAAGAGGAGGCTCATGAGTCGGAAACACAGCCGCCTTCAAACTTCTCTCTGAGCCGCACGCTTGGAGGTGCTATTCTGGCACATGTGATCCAGAGTCAGATAAAACTGGTTCTGCTCATCACTCTCTTCCTTATTATATATATAACATGCCGTTACCAATGTCAGCAAAAGATGGTGGAGATAGACAGGCTTGAGCAACAGCTTACGTCTATAAGATATAAAGCCACCGTTGTGACAAGTTTCCTGACGGAGAAGAGCCGAGAAAGTAACATTATGGATATGCTGGAACAGAAAGGCGACAGTACCTTGCAGATTCCAAAGGATCCACCATATAAAATAAACATACCTGAGTAAATGAAACAAAAGTTTGACAACAGCAAGTCAATGACGCGCTACACCCTCGTTGCAGTTGTGATGACCTTCATCGCCGTTGCAGTATTGGGTCGTGCGTTCTATGTCATGACAGCCGAAAGATCATACTGGCTTGCTGTAGCCGCTCAGGTAAAGAGGGATAGTGTTATCATCGAGCCAACAAGAGGTAATATCCTTAGTGCTGGTGGTCAGCAGTTGGCTTGTAACCTTCCAGAGTATCGTATCTACATGGATTTCGAGGCTATCCGCGAATCCAAGTGCGATACACTTTGGCATGATGCCCAAGGCAAACCGACAAAGGAACTGAAGGCTCTCTGCAAGGGGCTTCACAAGATATTCCCTTCACGATCAGCAGAAGATTTCCTGCAGAATCTGGAGGATGGCTATGCGTGGAAATCAGCCACAACAGGCAAGCATCACAGGGCATGGCCTGTATGGAAACAACGTATTCCATACATGAAATATACGGAGGTAAAGAAACTGCCTATCTTCAAGCTCCGTCAAGGCTTGAGCGGCTTCTATGCTCAGAAGTTCATGGTAAGAAACCGCCCTTATGGCCCTATGGCAGCTTCAATAGTAGGTTCCGCCTATAAGGAAACAGGTAAGGCATACGCAGGACTTGAGCTTGCATACGATACCGTACTTGCTGGTACTCCAGGTATCAAGCACAGACGTAAGGTGCTGAATAAATTCATCAATATCAGCGATACCGCTGCCGTTGACGGTGAGGATATTGTCACGACTATTGATGTTGGTATTCAGGACCTTGCAGAGCGTTCTTTGAAAAAAGAGCTTATCAAGGATAATGCCTATACAGGTGTGGCTATCGTTATGGAGGTGGCTACTGGTGATGTTAAGGCTATGGTGAACCTTGACCGCGACTCTCTCGGAAACTATTACGAGGGACGTAACCACGCTATTGCAGACTTGCTTGAGCCGGGATCTGTGTTCAAGACGGCAAGTATTCTTACAGCCCTTGAGGATGGCTTTATTCCAGATACAGCCAACTGTAAGGTAGATACAGGCTATGGTATCTTGGAAATGCACGGAGCAAAGATGCGTGACCATAACTGGCATAACGGAGGATATGGAGTTATTAATGTATCGCGTATCCTTCAGGTGAGTTCTAATATCGGTGTCAGCGTTCTTATTGATAAGTTCTATGGCCAGCACCCAGAGAAATTCGTTGAAGGCATTCATCGTCTCGGACTTGCAACAGACCTGAAGTTGCCATTCCCAGAATATAGCGCACCACGAATCCGTTTCCCAAAGAAAGACAAGACAGGTCGCTACTGGTCAAACTGGAGTAAAACGGCTCTTCCTTGGATGAGTATCGGCTATGAGACTCAGGTGCCTCCAATCTCTACCCTCACCTTCTATAATGCCATAGCAAATGGCGGTAAGATGGTTAAGCCTCGTTTCGTTACCCGTGTGGAAAAAGACGGAGAGGTGGTAAGGGAATATCCAGTAGAGGTTATCAAAGAGCATATCTGTAGCAACGATGCCTTGGGTAAGATACAGGACATTCTGTTCAAGGTTGTACACGTTGGCTTGGGTAAAACCGCAGGTTCAAGGGCTTTCGATGTATCGGGTAAGACAGGAACAGCACAGAAAGCTCATAATGGTTCATACAAGAGCGGTACTGTGGATTATCTGCTTAGCTTCTGTGGCTATTTCCCTTCAGAGAAGCCAAAGTACAGTTGTATAGTATGTATTCAGAAGTCTGGTCTTCCCGCATCTGGTGGTTTGATGAGTGGTCAGGTATTCCACGATATTGCTGAGGGCATCATGGCAAAGAACATAAGATACCCAAGTAAGGCTGCAAAGGATGAACTTTCACGCTTCGTACCAGATGTTAAGAGAGGAAATATCCTTGCTGCTGACTATGTTCTCTCAAAGCTCGGTATGAAGACAACAGGCGGATGGAATGGCAGTTATGTAACAGGAAATCCAATCTGGGGCTCAGCAAAGAGTGACGACAAGGAGGTTAAGTTCGAGAAAGCAGCGGCAACTCCTAAGAACCAGATGCCTGACGTAATAGGTATGGGTGCTCGTGATGCCGTATATATACTTGAGAGTCGCGGAATGAAGGTGACAATCAGAGGCAGAGGTCGCGTGATGCAACAGAGTCTTGCTCATGGTAAGCCTTTCAAACGAGGACAAAGAATTGAGTTGATTTTGAATTAAACTAAAATATAAGAAATATGAAACTGAGTGATTTGCTTAAGAATATAGTTACCATCAGCATTACAGGTGATGCTGAGTGTGACATCAAGGGAATCAACATTGATTCTCGTAAAGTGGCTAACGGTCATCTCTTCATCGCTATGCGCGGTACTCAGGTGGATGGACATAAGTTCATTCCAAAGGCTGAGGAACTTGGTGCTACCGCTATTCTCTGTGAACAACTTCCAGAGGAGAAGAAGCAGGGCGTGACATACGTTCAGGTGGCTGATACAGAGGATATCGTTGGTCAGGTGGCTACTACATTCTATGGCAATCCAACATCTAAGTTGAAACTGGTAGGCGTAACTGGTACAAATGGTAAGACTACCATCGCCACATTATTATATAATATGTTCCGTAAGATGGGACATAAATGTGGTTTGCTCTCAACAGTCTGCAACTATGTAGAGGGTGAGGCATATCCAACAGACCATACAACTCCAGACCCTATCGAGCTGAATGAGTTACTCGGCAAAATGGCAGATGCAGGTTGTGAGTATGCATTTATGGAGTGTTCAAGCCACGCTATCGCACAGAAGCGTATTGGTGGATTGACCTTCGCTGGTGGTATCTTCACCAATCTTACACGCGATCATCTTGACTATCACAAGACTATTGAGAACTATCGCGATGCTAAGAAGAAGTTCTTCGACGATATGCCAAAGGATGCCTTTGCCATCACAAATGCCGATGATAAAAACGGTATGGTAATGGTTCAGAATACCAAGGCTACCGTTAAGACATACTCTATCCGCACAATGGCAGACTTCCACGCCAAGATTATAGAGTGCCACTTCGAGGGTATGTATCTTGAGGTAAACGGCAAGGAAGTAGGCGTTCAATTTATTGGCAAGTTTAACGTCAGCAACCTCCTCGCAGTATATGGAGCAGCCGTTATGCTCGGCAAGGATCCAGAGGATGTTCTCGTAACACTCAGCACCTTGAAGAGCGTTGCTGGACGTCTTGAGCCAATACGTTCAGAGGAAGGTGTTACTGCCCTTGTTGACTATGCTCATACTCCAGACGCACTTGAGAATGTTCTCAACGCCATCCACGAGGTTATGGAGGGTAAGTCAGGCAAGATTATCACCGTATGTGGTGCTGGTGGAAACCGCGACAAGGGTAAGCGTCCACTCATGGCACAGGAGGCAGTAAAGCAAAGTGATCGTGTTATCATCACCTCAGATAACCCACGCTTCGAAGAACCACAGGATATCATCAACGATATGCTTGCAGGACTTAACGCGCAGCAGTTGAAATCAGTAATCAGCATCGTGGATCGTCGTGAGGCTATCAAGACAGCCGTTATGATGGCAGAGAAGGGCGATGTAATCCTCATCGCAGGTAAGGGACACGAGGACTATCAGGATGTCAAAGGTACAAAGCACCACTTCGACGACAGAGAAGAAGTGAGAAAGGCCTTCGGCGCTTAGTGTTTAGTAAATCGTAAATGGTAAATTGTACATTATAAGATGTTATATTATCTCTTTCGCTTTCTTGAGAAGTGGGACATTCCAGGTTCTGGTATGTGGAGTTACATCTCCTTCCGTGCCTTGTTGGCATTGATCCTCTCACTTATAATCTCCATCTGGTTTGGTGAGCATTTCATCAAATGGATGAAGCGTCATAATGCAACTGAGGCTCAGCGTGATAAGAGCATTGATCCTTACGGTGTGGAGAAGAAAGGCGTGCCAACAATGGGTGGTGTCATCATTCTCATTGCCACAATAGTGCCATGTCTCCTTTTTGGAAGACTGCGTAATATATACATGATTCTGATGCTCGTCACAACGGTATGGCTTGGAGCTATCGGTTTTGCAGATGACTATATAAAGATGAAGATAACGAAGGATGGTCTTCGCCCTATCTACAAACTTGTTGGTCAGGCAGCTCTCGGTCTCATCGTCGGACTTACGCTTTGGGCTAGTCCTGATGCCGTAATCCGTGAAAACGTGTCACAGCAACGTCATGGCACAGAAATTGTTGTGTATAAGAGCGAACCTGTAAAATCTACGGTTACAACTATTCCATTCGTAAAGAACAACAACCTGAACTACTCAGGAATGTTCACTTGGCTTGGTGAATACAAGAGTGCCGCGACATGGATTTTCTTCGTTCTTCTCACTACCTTCGTGGTAATGGCTGTAAGTAACGGAAGTAATCTGAATGACGGTATGGATGGTATGTGTGCCGGTAACTCGGCTGTGATATGCGTGGCATTAGGCATACTTGCATATGTGTCTTCGCACATCGGATATGCTTCATACTTCAACATAATGTACATACCAGAGTCACAGGAACTTGTAATATTCCTATGTGCATTTATGGGTGCTCTCATCGGTTTCCTATGGTACAATGCCTATCCTGCTCAAGTGTTTATGGGCGATACAGGTTCATTGGCAATCGGTGGTATCATCGCTGTTACGGCTATCATCATACACAAGGAGCTGCTTATCCCTATCCTCTGCTTTGTGTTCTTCATGGAGAGCATAAGCGTGATGACGCAGGTGCAGGTTGCTAAATATGGCAACAAGCGTAATAAGAAGCTCCGTCTGTTCAAGCGTGCGCCTATTCATGATGCATTCCGTATAAAGCCAGGACAGTTGGCTCCTGATGTAAAAGTAATGCTCAACTGGCCAAGAGGATGCTGGTTGGAGTCAAAGATAACGACTCGCTTCTGGATTGTAACAATCCTGCTTGCAGCCTTTGCAATAATAACATTGAAGATTAGATAAAAAAAGAATAATGAAATTAGTAATACTTGGAGCTGGAGAAAGTGGTGCAGGAACCGCTATTCTGGCACAGAAACAGGGATACGAGGTATTCGTATCTGATATGGGACAGATTAAGGACAAGTACAAGAAGGTACTTGACGATCATAACATCCGCTGGGAGGAAGGTCAGCACACAGAGGCTGAGATTCTCTCTGCCACAGAGGTTGTAAAGAGCCCTGGTATTCCAGATACCGCTCCTATGGTTAAGAAACTCATTGAGCAAGGCACACCTATCCTCAGCGAACTTGAGTTTGCAAAGCGTTATAGCAAGGGAAAGTGCATCTGCATCACAGGAAGTAACGGTAAGACCACAACCACTTCTCTCATATACTATATTATGCAGAAGGCTGGTAAGGATGTAGGTCTTGCTGGCAATATCGGACGTTCCTTTGCCCTTCAGGTTGCACAAGAAGATCACGAGTGGTATGTTCTTGAGATTAGCTCATTCCAGCTCGACAATATGTTTGATTTCCGTGCAGACGTGAGCGTTCTTATGAACATCACTCCTGACCACCTCGACAGATATGAGTTTGAGATGCAGAACTACACAGACTCAAAGATGCGTATCATCCAGAACCAGACAGCAAATGATACTTTCGTCTATTGGAAGCAGGATGAGCATATCGAAGAGGAACTGGCAAAGCGTGAGAACGGTTATGCACCAAAGCCAACACCTTCAAGTCAGGCTGTAAAGGCAGGTCACCCTACCCTATGCGGTTTCGTTGATACCGACTTCGAGAAATACGGTCTTGAGTTCTCTCAGATGGGACAGCACAACAAGCGTAATGCCCTTGCAGCATATCTTGCTACCAAACAGGTAGGTGTTGATGAGAACATCATCCGCGAGTGTTTGAAGGATTTCCCAGGCGTTGAGCATCGTCTGGAGCGTGTTGCTGAGAAAAATGGAGTTCTCTTCATCAACGACTCAAAGGCAACCAACGTAGATGCTTGCAACGTGGCTCTTGAGGCTATGGATCGCCCAACAATCCTCATCGTTGGAGGTAAGGACAAGGGAAATGATTATAGCACTATCCATGAACTCGTAGCTCGTAAGTGTGCTGGTTTAGTTTATCTCGGTGCAGACAATAAGAAACTACACGAGGCATTTGATGACCTTGACATGCCAATCGCTGATACCCACAGCATGAAGGACTGTGTAGAGGCATGCGCAAAGATGGCAAAGCCGGGCGATGCCGTATTGTTGTCTCCTTGCTGTGCAAGCTTCGACCTCTTCAAGAATATGGAGGACAGAGGCGAGCAGTTCAGAGAACAGGTTAAAAATATAAATTAATAAATAAGAAGGAAAAAGCATTAAAAGTGCAACTACACTTTATACTTTTAACTTTCTACTTTCTACTTTATAGACTTTGGATTCACTAAAGCAAATAAATAACATCTTCAAAGGCGATAAGGTGATATGGGTCGTCTTCTTCCTGCTCTGTATAGTGAGCGTGATAGAAGTGTATTCAGCCTCATCGAGCTTGGGATATAAGTCTGGCAACTACTGGAAGGCTGCCACCTATCACTCATTCCTTCTTTTGATTGGTGTGGGTGTGATGGTGATGACACTTAATATCAAGTGTAAATTCTTCAAGCTTGCCACACCTATACTCGTACCACTTGCCTTCGTGATGCTGATTCTAGTATTTGTATGTGGAACAAAGGAGAACGATGCCGCCCGATGGCTGAAGATTGGATTTATACCGATACAGCCGTCTGAGATAGCGAAAGGTGCTATGATTCTTGCCACGGCACAGATACTAAGCGCTATGCAAACGGCAGATGGTGCTGCTCCAAAGGCAATGAAGTATGTGCTTATAACGGGATTATTCCTTATACTCCCTATTGCTCCAGAGAACCTCTCAACAGCAGCAATGTTGTCATTGGTGGTCTTCCTTATGATGATCATAGGACGAGTACCATCTAAACAGATTGGATTGCTTGTGACAGTCTGCGTAATGCTTGTAGGACTTGGAATAGGCTCAATCCTTGCCTTTGGTAAGGCTCCAGACAATAGTCTCACAGACAAGGAAAAAATGCACCTTACAGAGGAGGTAAAAGAGAGCGAAGACGGTATTCCTGTTGCTATTAAAGCAAAGAACGAGAAGAAGCCAGAACTTACAGGCATACAAAAAATAGGCCACCGCTTCGACACTTGGAAAGGTCGTATCATGGAGTTTACCAATAAAGAGGAAGTTCCACCAGAGAAATATGACCTCGACAAGAACGGTCAGGTAGGTCATGCAAGAATCGCGATCGTCTCAAGTAACATAAAGGGATGTGGTCCTGGAAACTCCGTGGAGCGCGATTTCCTTTCACAGGCTTTCTCCGATTTCATCTATGCCATAGTTATTGAGGAGTTAGGTATCTTTGGAGCCACCTTTGTGGCATTCCTGTATGTGGTATTACTTTTCAGAACAGGCATCATAGCCCGAAGGTGCAAGAACCCATTTCCTGCATATCTTGCAATGGGTTTGGCACTACTGATGGTAACACAGGCTTTGTTCAATATGATGGTGGCCGTAGGACTTGTTCCTGTCACAGGACAGCCTCTACCTCTTATCAGTAAGGGTGGTACATCAAGTATTATCAACTGCCTCTATATCGGCGTTATTCTCAGTATTAGCAGAACGGCTGCCAGAAGAGATGATGCTGTGCTGGATTAAAAGCTAATTGACAATAAAAATTGAAAATTAAAATATAAAATGGACAAGGAACTTAGAGTAATAGTAAGTGGAGGTGGCACAGGCGGCCATATCTTCCCTGCTGTGTCTATAGCCAACGCTATCAAGGCAATGCGCCCTGATGCAAAGATCCTCTTCGTCGGAGCTAACGGACGAATGGAAATGGAACGTGTTCCTGCTGCAGGTTACGAGATTAAGGGACTTCCTGTTCGCGGTCTTATCCGCCCTCTTTGGAGTCCTAAGAACATAAGTGTGATGCTCGACTTCATCAAGAGTCGCAGTATGGTGAAGAGTATCATCCGCGATTTCCGTCCACAAGTTGCTGTGGGAGTTGGCGGCTATGCATCTGCACCAACCCTTAATGCAGCATACGCAATGGGCATTCCTTGTCTTATACAGGAACAAAACTCATACGCAGGCGTTACAAACAAGTCACTTGCCAAGAAGGCTGAGAAGATATGCGTTGCATACGATGGTATGGAGCGTTTCTTCCCTGCTGACCGCATAATGAAGACGGGTAATCCTGTACGTCAGGCTCTTCTCGACAATACAATGAGCAAGGAAGAGGCTTGTAAGGCTATGGGACTTAATCCTGAGAAACCAATCATCCTCGTTATTGGCGGTTCACTCGGTGCTCGTACCGTAAACGATTCTATCGCAGGTGGCATAGAGAAATTCGACAATGCAGGAATACAGGTCGTATGGCAGACGGGAAAATACTATGCAGAGGAATGCGAGCGTAAGGCTGAAGGCTCTGAATTCGTAAAAGCTCAGGCATTCATTTCTGATATGGCTACAGCCTATCGTGCTGCTGATATCGTTATCAGTCGTGCAGGAGCTTCTTCAATCAGTGAGCTATGCCTCTTGGGCAAGGCTTCTATCCTTGTTCCTTCTCCTAATGTAGCTGAGGACCATCAGACAAAGAATGCACGCGCCCTTTCTGACAAGAACGCTGCTATCTTCGTTGCCGACAAGGATGCAAGAGCCCAACTTGTTGACGAGGCTATCAAGCTCGTTAGCAACAAGGCACGCATCGCCTCTCTCGAGACCGAAGTCAAGAAACTCGCATATCACAACTCTGCTGAAGTTATCGCAGAAGAAGTGATAAAGTTAGCAGAAAAGAAGAATTAAAAGAATAAAGGCCTCTCCCCCCGCCCTCCCTCATAGGGAGGGAGCTGGAAGACCCAAAACTAATAATGTATAATTAACAATATAACATGCCTTTTGCGCTCCGGCTCCCTCCCTACGGTGGAGGGCGGGGGGAGAGGCCATACTATTATGCAAGATATAAAAGCTGTATATTTCGTTGGTGCAGGCGGCATTGGAATGAGTGCCATTGCCCGTTACTTCATTAATCGTGGCCTCGTAGTTGCAGGCTATGACAAGACACCTTCAGCTCTCACTCTTCAGTTGGAGAAGGAAGGAATGCTTATTCACTATGAAGAGGATGTAGAACAGATTCCTCTTGCTTGTCGTGATAAGGAGCATTGTCTTGTTATCTATACTCCTGCCATTCCAAGCGAGCACGCTGAGCTTCAGTTCTTCCGTAATGGTGGCTTTGACATACAGAAACGTGCTCAGGTACTTGGTACACTCACAAAGTCGCTCAAAGGACTTTGCTTCGCAGGTACACACGGCAAGACTACCACATCAACGATGTGCGCTCATATCATGCACCAGAGTTCAATGGATTGTAACGCCTTCCTCGGTGGTATTTCTAAGAACTATGGCACGAACTACATTCTCTCTAACGATAGCCCATACGTTGTAATCGAGGCTGATGAGTTCGACCGCTCATTCCATTGGCTTCGCCCTTGGATGTCTGTTATCACAGCAACAGACCCAGACCACCTCGACATCTACGGAACAAAGGAGGCTTATCTTGAGTCTTTCCGTCACTATACCACTCTCATCCAGCCAGGCGGTGCTCTCATCATCCATACAGGTCTTGAGGTAAAACCAAACGTTCAGGAGGGTGTAAGGACATATACATACTCTAAGACTGAAGGCGATTTCCATGCAGAGAATATCCGCATAGAGAATGGCGAGATTACCTTTGACTTCGTATCTCCTATTGAAAACGTCAAGGATATTGAACTCGGACAGCCTGTACCTATCAACATTGAGAATGGCATTGCATCTATGGCTATGGCACAACTCAACGGTTGTACAGCTGAAGAACTTCGCTATGGCATGAAGACATACCGTGGTGTGGATCGCCGTTTTGATTTCCGTATTCGCAACGACAAGCACGTTCTGCTCTCCGACTATGCACACCATCCAAAGGAGATATTCGAAAGTGCACGTTCAATGCGTGAGGTATATAAGAACCGCCATATCACAGCTATCTTCCAGCCTCACCTCTACACTCGCACACGCGATTTCTACAAGGATTTCGCAGATGCGCTGTCACAGCTTGACGAGGTTATACTCTGCGATATCTACCCAGCACGTGAACTTCCAATCGAGGGTGTGACATCAAAACTCATCTATGACAACCTTCGTCCGGGCATAGAGAAGAGCATGGTTCACAAGGAAGATGTTCCAGAACTCGTGAAGAACCGTGATTTCGATGTACTCATCATCTTGGGTGCAGGCGACCTGGACAACTATATGGCAGAACTCGCAGAGATAATAAAGAATAAGGATTAAGGAATAAAGAATAACAGCCCCTCACCCGCCCTGCGGGCTATAGGCTTCTTATGAGAATAAACTGGAAATATTGTGCTCTAATAGTCATTGACTTGGTGATTGTCGTTTACCTCGTCTTCGCTATGACCTCGTGGAATAAACCCGACGAGACACCTCGCCAATGTAGTAAGGTGGAGATCAGTATCGAGGATGAGAATGAGAACGGCTTTCTCAAGACGGCTGAGGTAAAGTCGCTTCTTGAGAAGAAGAACCTATACCCTCTCAATAAGAGACTCGACGACATCAACACCCGTGAAATAGAGAACATACTGCTGAAAACCGCATTCGTCAACACAGCCCAGTGCTATGTGACGACAAAGGGATACGTAAAACTGAGCCTCACTCAGCGTACCCCTATTGTTCGTGTTAAGGCAGAAAGTGGCGAAGACTACTATATTGATGATAATGGCGGTGTGATGCCAAACTCACAATATACGTCAGATATGATCATCGTCACAGGTATTCTCAGCAAGCAATATGCTTGTAAATACATCAGCATCCTTGCCTCTACCATTATGGCAGACGACCTATGGCGCAACCAGATAGAGCAGATCAACGTGCTCAAGGACAAGACAATAGAGATTGTACCTCGTGTAGGCGATCACGTCATAAATATCGGTATGCTGCCAAATAGCCGTTTCCCTGACAAGAGAAAAGAAAAAGTTACGGAATTCGTGCAGAAACAGCTTCGACGTATTGAACTGTTCTATAAATACGGTCTTTCAGAGGCTGGCTGGAACAAGTATTCATACATCTCCGTTGAATTTGCCAATCAGGTTATCTGCACAAATCGTGACGGTAAGCAACATCAGGTTGTAAAACCTATCGCCGTTGCACAGCCTGCTCCTCAACCAGAAACCACTCCTGCCAATGAGGCTACTCAGGAAGAAAAGAACAAAGTGGAAAACGGAAAGAATAAAGTCGAGGAGCAACCTAAGAAACAAGAACCTGTAAAGAAGGAAGAAAAGAAAGACAACCAGCCTAAGAAGGAGTCAAAAACTCCAACCAAGGCAAAGGAAACTCCTAAGAAGGACAGTACTCCAAAGAAAGAAAGTACCCCTAAGAAGGATACCACTCCGAAAAAGGACAATTCTTCCAAGAAAGATAACTCTCCAAAGAAGGAAACTTCTTCAAAAAAAGAAAACACTTCAAAGAAGGACAGTACTACGAAAAAGGAGAGTGCAACAAAGAAAGACAATAAGCCCAAGACAGCCGACAAAGCCACGAAAGGGAAAAAGTCTTGAAAGCAATAAAAGAAGTAAAAACAATAAATAATCAGCATATATGCCATCAAAGAATTTCATCGTAGCCATTGAACTTGGCTCAACCAAAATTACTGGTGTTGCCGGTCAGAAGAATCACGACGGCAGTTTCACTGTGAATGCTGTGGTTAGAGAAGATTCCACCACTTGCATACGCAAGGGCGTGGTCTATAACGCAGATAAGACAGTGCAGTGTATAACCAATATCATCAACCGCCTGAAAGCGAGCATGAAGACAGAGATTGCCCAAGTCTATGTTGGCGTGGGTGGTCAATCCATTCACTCTGTGCGTAACGTACTAGTGAAGGAACTTGCCGACTCTCAGCAGGTTACTCAGGATTTGGTTAATGAGCTCATGGACACTAACCGCGCCATGGACTATAAGGACTTTGAGATTCTTGATGTCGTAACACAGGAATATAAGGTGGATAACCAGTTCCAACTGGAGCCTGCTGGCATTGAGTGCAACCATCTTGAGGGCAATTTCCTCAACATCCTTCAGCGCAAGAGATACTATCATAACCTCAATAACTGCTTCGACCGTGCAGGAGTAGCTATTGCGGAGATGTATCTTGCACCTATCGCACTTGCTGATGCCGTTCTTACCGACTCTGAGAAGCGAAGTGGCTGTATGCTGGTTGACTTCGGTTCAGAGACAACAACTATTCAGGTATTCCACAAGAACATACTCCGTCATCTTGCCGTTATACCATTGGGTAGCAATAATATCACAAAGGATATCGTCTCTCTCCAGATGGAAGAGGCTGATGCTGAGAAGATGAAACTTCGTTATGCTTCTGCATATACAGAGGCTAACGAAATTGATGGCAGCTTGTCTTACAGCATCGACAACGAACGCAAGATTGAAAGTCGCAAGTTCATTGAGCTTATTGAGGCTCGTGTTCAGGAGATCGTACAGAATGCCTGGTATCAGGTTCCTGTTGAGCTTACCGACAAGCTCGTTGGCGGCATTATCATCACTGGTGGTGGTAGCAACCTCAAGAACATCGACGTAGCATTCAAGAACCACACACATATTTCAAAGGTTCGTATTGCCAAGTTCGTGAACTATAACATTCATTCTTCTAACAACGACATCATGGCCCACAATGGCATGATGAACACTATCCTCGGTTTGCTTGCCAAAGGCGAAATCAACTGCGCTGGCGAGAACATCGTTGAGCAGCAGGATATCTTCGCACCAAAGGCTCCAGAGAAAGAACCTGAGACCGAGCAGAAGCCTGTACGTCCTGCCGAGCCTGCAACTGGTTCAGGCAAGGTAAAGACAGCCGAAGAGAAAGCTCGTGAGGCTGCTGCTGAGGAAGAAGAGCGTAGGCGTAAGGAAGAAGAGGAACGTAAGCGCAAGGAAGAAGAGGAGGAAGAAGAGCGCAAACGAAAGGAAAAGAAAGGTCCTTCTCTCACCTCAAGACTTATGAAGTGGCTCGGAACATTCACGGAGCCTGATGAGTAATCCTGAAAATTAAGGCCTCTCCCCCCGCCCTCCCCCGTAGGGAGGGAGCCGGAAGACCAAAAACAATTTATCAAAGAATAATAACAAATAATAATTAAATCGCCCTTTGCCTTCCGGCTCCCTCCCTACGGGGGAGGGCGGGGGGAGAGGCCATAATTATAATTGCTATGGCAGATATTAACAACAACATACTCGACTTCGGTGAAGTTGGCAAAGAGAATAGCATCATCAAGGTCATTGGTGTAGGTGGTGGCGGTGGTAATGCCGTTAATCACATGTACCGTGAAGGTATCCACGACGTTACCTTCGTGCTCTGTAACACTGATAACCAGGCACTCAACGATTCGCCTGTTCCTATCCACTTGCAGTTGGGTAAGGAAGGTCTCGGTGCTGGTAACCGCCCTGCAAAGGCTCGTGAGGCTGCTGAGGAAAGTATCGAGGATGTTCGTCGTATGCTCAACGATGGCACTCGCATGGCTTTCATCACCGCTGGTATGGGTGGCGGTACTGGTACTGGTGCTGCTCCTATCATCGCCCGTGAGTCAAAGAACATGGGAATCCTTACCGTAGGTATCGTAACTATCCCATTCCGTTTTGAGGGACACAAGAAGATTGATCAGGCTCTTGATGGCGTAGAGGAGATGGCAAAGAACGTGGATGCTCTCCTTGTTATCAACAACGAGCGTCTGCGTCAGATTTACGGTGATCTCCCTGTGCTCAAGGCTTTCGGAAAGGCTGACGATACACTTAGCGTAGCAGCAAAGAGTATCGCTGAAATCATCACAGTTCACGGACTCATCAACCTTGACTTCAACGATGTTAAGACCGTTCTTAAGGATGGTGGCGTGGCTATCATGAGTACTGGATATGGCGAGGGTGAAGGTCGTGTAAAGCACGCTATCGAGGACGCTCTCAACTCTCCTCTCCTCAACGATAATGACGTATTCAACGCCCAGCGCATCCTCCTCTCAATCTCTTTCCACAGCACCGATAAGGATTGCTCTGGTTTGATGATGGACGAGATGAACGATGTCAACGACTTCATGGATAAGTTCGGTGGCGACTTCGAAATCAAGTGGGGACTTGCCCTTGATCCTACCCTCGGCGACAAGGTGAAGGTAACCATCCTTGCAACTGGCTTCGGCATTGATGATGTTGACGGAATGGCAAGCCACCGTCGTGCTCACCAAACTCAGGAAGAGATTGCAAAGCAAGCTGCAGAGGAAGAGCGTCGTGCCGTACGTCGTGAGCGTATGGAGCACTATTATGGTCAGACTGGCAGCAACGCCCAATATAAGAACCGTCCACAGATATATCTCTTCAACCCAGAGGATCTCGACAACGAGGATATCATCATGCAGGTAGAGAATACTCCTACATGCAAGCGCACTCGTCAGCAGCTCGAAGAACTCCGTCGCCTCTCTCATGGCACAAATGCTGAGAGCGTAAGCGAGGAACAGCCTGCTGCCGATACATCAGCCGCTCCTGGGGTGATTAGGTTTGAGTAAAGAAGACCCTCCCCCTTACCCCTCCCATAATAGGGAGGGGAGTAGATAGTAATGTCTGCTTATGGGAGGTCTAAGATAAGGAGAATAATATTAATCTATAAAATGCGTACCCCCCGCAAACAAAATAGTGTAACTACTCCCCTCCCTTTATGGGAGGGGTAAGGGGGTGGGTCTTTTTATGAACTGGCAACAACTCATATCAAGCAAGCGTTTCGGACAGGAGAACCGACACATAGAACGTCATGATGACCGCTCGGAATTCAAGCGCGACTATGACCGACTAATCTTCTCTGCCCCATTCCGTCGCTTGCAGAACAAGACACAGGTGTTCCCTCTTCCAGGAAGCATCTTCGTGCACAACCGCCTCACACACTCCCTTGAGGTGGCAAGCGTTGGTATGTCGCTTGGTAATGATGTTGCCAAGGACATCATACGTCGTAACCCAGAACTCGCAGGCACCCTCATCGAGGAACTCGGAACTATCGTCTCAACCGCCTGTCTGGCACACGACATGGGTAACCCTCCTTTCGGTCATTCAGGAGAAAAAGCTCTCCAGACATTCTTCACCGAAGGAAAGGGAAAAGAGCTCAAACCGCTTCTCAACCGCGATTTCTGGGAGGATATAACTCATTTCGAGGGTAATGCCAACGCCTTCCGACTCCTCACACATCGCTTCTGCGGTCGTCGTAAGGGCGGTTTCGTAATGACCTACACCATGCTTGCGTCAATCGTCAAGTATCCATTCTCATCCCTCTGCGCAGGCAACCACGGCAAGTTCGGCTTCTTCCATTCCGAAGAGGGCTTTTTCCGTAGAGTGGCTGAGGAATTAGGCATGAAGCAACTCAGCGACGAGGGAGAACCATTGAAATACGCTCGTCACCCTCTCGTATATCTCGTAGAGGCAGCCGACGATATCTGCTATGAGATAATGGATATTGAGGATGCTCACAAGCTGAAAATCCTAACTTTCGAAGAGACAAAGCAACTGCTTCTCGGATTCTTTGACGAAGACATTCAGCAAAGCATACAGAAGCGTATCATAGACGAAGACCTTAGCGACGAGAACGAGCAGGTGGTTTATATGCGTGCCTGTGTCATAGGTAAGCTTGAGAACGTATGTGCAGAGGCATTCTTGAAGCATGAGCAGGAGATTCTTGACGGCACATTCCAAGGCGAGCTTATCGACTATGTAACAGATCGTGAGCGTGAGGCATACAAGCGATGCACAGAGATTGCCTTTAAGAAGATTTACCACAGCAAGCCTGTTATCGACATCGAACTTGCAGGTTATCGCATCATCAACACCCTTATGGAGCAGATGACCGAGGCAGCCGTTCACCCAGAGCGTTTCTATTCAAAGCAGCTTCTCTGTCGCGTCAGCAGTCAATATGATATCAATTCCGACAATCTCGAAACCCGCATCATGGCTGTCATCGATTTCGTCAGCGGTATGACCGATGTCTTCGCCCTCGATTTCTATCAGAAGATTAACGGCACGAGTTTGCCGATAGTATAAAGAAACCCCTTTCCCGTCCTTCGGACACCCTTTCCCCGTGAAGGGGCAAGGGGATAGTATTGAAGTCAAAAGAGGTATTCTATAAATTAACAATTAACATACCCGCCCCCATAGCGAACAAAGGTAACTTTTCTCCTTGCCCCTTCACGGGGAAAGGATGCCCGTAGGGCAGGAAAGGGGTCGGCTCTTTTTTTATTATGCTAACAGTAAAAGTAATCAACACTGGCTCACAGCCACTTCCACAATACGCCACTCCACAGAGTGCAGGTCTGGATCTTCGAGCAAACATCGAGGAGCCAATAACACTTCATCCACTTGAGCGCAAGCTCATCCCTACAGGACTTCGCATCGCCCTACCAGTAGGCTACGAGGCACAGATACGCCCACGAAGCGGTCTTGCCCTCAAGCATGGTATAACCGTACTCAACACCCCTGGCACCGTGGATGCTGACTATCGTGGTGAGGTTATGGTATTGCTCATCAATCTCTCACAGGAGGATTTCATCATCAACGCAGGAGAGCGTATCGCCCAGATGGTTGTTGCACGTCATGAGCAAGTAGATTTCCAGATAGTAGAGGAACTCGACGAGACAGAGCGTGGTGCAGGTGGCTATGGGCATACTGGCACCAAGTAACTCTGAAAAAAGAATTTTAGTACAACTCTGCAACTCGTCACCCTCAGCGCTGTAAGAATTTATATTTCAGAGAGTTACGGCGGTAATTCATTTGAAAACGCTCGTCACCCACTCGTCACCTTCGTGGTTGTATCAATCTGAGACAGAGTAATATACAGGCAAATTTCACTCGTCACCAGAAAAACGACGAAAAGTGGTGACGAGTGAATCAAGCGCAGAACATTCACATTCTCAACAAGATACAAAGGTTCGGGTGATGAGTGGGTGACGAGTGTTTTCAAATGAATCACCGCCGTAACGATAAGAACTACAACAACTTGCAGAGTTGAGGGTGACGAGTTGCAGAGTTGTATTAAAATTCTTTTTTTCTGGGTTGGGAAAAATATAGAAAATATAGGCAAAAACTACTCGTCCGCTCTCCCTCCACTATGCCTCCGCTATGCCTTCGCTCTAGCCTGCATAATTCATAGGGGGGTCTCATCTCTGAATTTGTAGCTATTTATCTTATGACATTAGCCTCACCTGCCAGAATTGTGCCGGATTACGATGTATT